>CAZPXJ010000055.1:0-17547 GCA_964590855.1 uncultured archaeon | reverse complement strand
CTTCGTGGAAGCGATGGTGTAATTTTACTTGTAGATGCTCTAGAAGGTGTTATGACACAAACTGAAACAAATATTAGACTTAGTTTAAATGAAAAATGCAAACCTGTACTTTTTATTAACAAAGTAGACAGACTTATTTCAGAATTAAGATTAAAACCTGCTGATGTTTTTCAAAAAATTGATAATATCATCCAAGGAGTCAACAAGCTAATCAAAGATAACTCTCCAAAAGGTGTGGGTAAAGATTGGATGGTCTCATTTAAGGATGGTTCAGTTTCAGTAGGAAGTGCAAAAGATGGATGGGCTTTTAACATGAATACTTTGATGAAATTGAAAATCACTCCTCAAGATGTTTTTGCCAAGTATGAAGAAGATGATAAACCATGGTTAAGAACCAACCTTCCTTTAGAAGAACCTCTTCTTGAAATGGTTATTCAACATTTACCAAATCCTATTCAAGGACAAAAAGTGAAAATACCAGCAATTTGGGATGGAGATCTTAAATCTCCTACAGGTCAAGCTCTGCTGAATTGTGATAGAAATGGACCTTTAATGGGTATGATCACTAAAATTTTCATTGAGCCAAAATCAAAACGACCTACACTTATTGGTAGAGTTTTCTCTGGAACACTCAGAAGTTCTGATACCTTGTTTTTGATGGGTAAGAAATCTACTGCTCGAATCAAGCGACTTGGTGTAATGGAAATCACGGACATTCTTGATGTTGATGAAGTTCCAGCAGGAAATCTTTTTGCTATTTATGGTTTTATTACTCCCGCGGGAGAAACCTTTGTCAAAGAAGGTGAGGAAGAGAACCTAACATCATTTGAAGAGATATCATATGTTGCTGAACCCGTTGTTAGTAGAACTATTAAACCAAAAGATCCTCAAGATATTGCTAAACTAGGTGAAGTGGTATCTAAATGGATTATGGCTGATCCAACAGCAACTTTTAGACATGATCAAGAATCCAAAACCTATGTTTTATCAGGTATAGATCCACTTCAAATCGAGATCTTAGTAACAAGAATTGAAGAACAAGTCCAGATTGAAGTTAGTGACCCAATTATTGTTTATAGAGAATTACCATCTAAAGAAGGTATTGAAGTTCATGCTAAATCTCCAAATGGTCATAATAGATTAATGATTTATGTATCTCCTTTGAATCAAGAAACAATTAAATTGATTAACTCAGGTAAAGTACATAACGATCAAGAAAGGAGAGAAAGAGCTAATCTTCTTCAAGAAGAAGCTGGTTGGGAAGCAAAAAGAGCGCGAAGAATCTGGTACATTAAAGATTCAAACATGATAATAGATGCAACCTCAGGAGTTCAAAGATTAGATAATATTAAGGCATATATTATTCAGATATTCCACGATTTCTGTGATGGTGCAACTTTGGCAAAAGAACCTTTAATGGGATCATTATTTACAATAACAGATGCAACTGTTCACGTAGATCCAGCACACACTGGTTTTACAGAAATCTTCCAGATGTGTTTAGCAGCATTCCACACTACTTTCCTAACAAGTGATCCACATCTCTTAGAACCTATGCAAATTATCGACATCAAAGTCCCTTCAGATTATGTTGGAAATATGTCCAAAGTTATTACTCAGCATAGAGGTATAATTGTTGATATGTTACAAGAAGGAGAAAGTACTAGAATACGTGGAAAACTACCAACAGCTGAAACTATAGATCTCGCAGATGAAATTAGAGGAAACAGTTCAGGAAAAGCCTTCTTTGGGTATGAATTTACTGGCTTTGAGCGCGTCCCAGCAAATATGGAGACAGAGATTATTCAGAGCATAAGAGTTCGCAAAGAATTATCTGAACAAGTTCCAGATGTTTCAAATTGGGAAAGGTTCATGTATAAACGAACCTAATTCCTTTTTCCTTTCTTTTCTTTATTTCTTTATTTTTGCTTATTTTATCTTCAGATACCTTCTTGGTAGGATACACTTCCAATAAGGACCTTATTGTTTCCACTGGAGAAATTCTTTTGCAAAACAATGAAAAAGAGAAAAAAATAAAGGAAAAATGAGTGAAAAAGGGACTACTCTTCGTCATCCCCGAATTCTTCTGAAAGTTGATCATAGAACAAGTCTTCTTCAGTAATTGGTTCTATCTCTCCTTCAGTAATTGTACCTGAAAGTTCCTCTTCGTCAAGGAACATTTGATCTTCTAACATAGTATCCATAGAATCTTCGAAACGCTTAGAGAATCTTTCTTGGATATATCCAATGAGAGAGGTAAGTAATAGAATGATGATAACTATGGGTATAAGCAACAGTACTACACCTTCAGGTTGTAACATTTCTAAGGAGTTGTATATTGGAGGTGGATATCTTAGAACAAATAACAAAACATCTGGATTGAGTATTGCATACAATCCTGCTAGCATGATGAAGACTCTAAATATTACAGAAGTCAACACATATACTATTGTCATAAGAGGTTTAACTGAAACTTCAGCACCAACTAGTTTTTCATCAACTCTTGGGTCACTATGTACCAAACCATCATGGTATCTCTGTAACCTAGATGTAAGTTTGTCTCTTTGTCCTCCAGGACGGGAGAACAATGAATCTGAAGCTTTTTCTAGAAAGTATGTCATTCCCGCAACTCCAAATTTACGAGAGAGAGCACTACCCGTTCCACCAATTGACTTACCTGTTTGTTTCTCTCCTTCTGTTTCAGCTTCCTCTTTAAGTTGATCTGTAAGAGGGGTCGAAGATGTTACACCCAATCTAAAGTCATTCAATCTGTTTAAAGATCTCAGTACACGCTGTTGTCTACTTTGCGCCGGATTCAATAATTGCGCTATATATGATATCTGTAAAGCTATTTCTAGAAATAGATATGAAGACAGAGCTATCAACACCACGCTATTTGAAAATAGATCGCCTATATTCTTTGTTGGAGAGAATCTAAAGTTGGAACTGAACAATAATTGCACACTTCCATGAAAGACAATCACTTGTATACTAACAAATGCAGCAGCTGCAGAACGCATGTCTGCCCTAAACAGGAATGCCGCTAAAGAGATTATTAGCAATACTATAAAGAATAGCATAAATGAAGCACGATTGGCGACACGTAGTGGTTGGAGTATTTCACCACTGAAAAGATATCCAAATGATGAAAACATGTCTAGAGCTTCAGTTCCAAAGAGCAAATTGCTATTTACTCCTGATGGAGGACTAATGCTTCCAAATAGGTCACCCGTCAAGAACGCCTTAGCTCCTAATAAGATACCTGACGCATCAGGTCCTAAAAATGCTGAAAATATCATCAAAGGAGCAGTAAAGATAATAATGGCAATTAATTCTATTAAGACGAAGATAAATGAGAGAGAATCTATAAAGTATCCCTCTGGGAATCTTGCGGGATCATCGAAGGCTATTAGTGTGAAGATTTGCACAAGAACCCATGCTATTGCACCAATTGCAAGCAATCTTCCAATTGTATGTGTAATCAATGTCTGAATTCGTGTTCCCCTAATCCTACTTTGAACACCTCGTATTCCAAGGTCAATAATTCTTGTATCTGATAACGATTCCATCTTTTTTCACCCTTGTCTTTGCATCCTATTAAACTGAGCCATCACTGTTGGTAAGAAATCATCTGGCCCAACAGAGATTGAAACAGCATCATATCTTCTAAGCATCTTGAACATGTTCTGTCGTTCACCTAATTGCTTCTCAACCATAGCAAAACCAATCATTTGTTCTAATGGTGATAGCTGTTGAGAGACAATTTCAAACCAAGGTCCAAACGGAGACAATAGAGTAATATTGTGCTTTCGAGCACGGGCTCGTCTAACAGCTTGTACCAACCGTTCTGGATGAGATTCAAGATCGGTCAGAATAACTATATATGCAGAACGTTTAACTCTTTGAAGAACATATTCTATGGCAGTTTCGAGATTTGATTCACCTTCAGGTTTGGTGTGAGCTAATACTTCCAAAAATTGGAATAAACGTGTTCTAGTAGAAGTAACATCTACCCAATTTTTGACTTGATCACCATAAACACACAAGCCGACAAGATCTCTCTTCTCAAATCCTAAATGAATTAAGAGAACAGCGCTACGAATAGCATATTCCAGTTTGGTATTGCGAGGTAAACCAGCACCCATGCTAGCAGAAGAATCAATCATAATGATAAGACGAATATTTTCTTCAGATTCGAATTCACGAACCATCATTTTACCAGAACGGGAGAAAGCTTTCCAATCAATGAACTTGAAAGCATCACCAGTTTGATACTGACGAATGCCCCAAAATTCAGTCCCCATGCCTTTTAGCTTGGTTCTGTGCACTCCGAACAATAATCCTAGTTGCCTCTTTTTCCCTACCATTTCTAGTTTCTTTATGTCTTCATAGCTCGGATAAACCAATATTTCTGTCTTTGATTTTATCTTCCCTTCTGTCGCATAGAATCCCATTCTATCTCGGATAATTACTTTTGTTGGCCCTATCTCAAACAATCCTCTTATTGGTATTCTTACAACGTATCCATAGCTGATTGTTTGTCTTGGATTAAGCTGTGTAACAATGAAGTTTTCCCCTAGAACTAAATCAAATACTTCAGGTATGGCATCATATATTTCGATGGAGGGTAACTGATTTACAGACTTATTTCTTATTGTTACTTCTATGTATACATAATCTCCTGCAAAAGCCTTAGGTTTTGAAACTCTTCTTTTTATTTCAATTGATTTAGGATTTGCTCCTAATCTATAGAATGGTAAGCCTAATAGTACAGAGAATATTAACATGACTCCGCCTATCATAAAGAACCAAATCAAGGTTCCAGCTCTATCCATATAAAAATGAAGAAAATCCATCACTCCAAATCCTTGAGATACTCCTGGGTCTATATAGGTATCATTTGCTTGTGGATTAAATCCGAACGAGTCGAACATGACGTTAAGGGATAAATATCCGGCTAGTGCAAAGCCTGCGCTAATCATTAGTATGCCAGAAAATATTAACCATCCGCCACGGCGTGTAAACACTATTTTCCACCTATTTCCATTTTAGTACTATACTGGTACAGGTAGGTTTCTCAATATCTCATTGACAACCATTGTACCTGTTGTTCCTTCAAGCTCTGCTTCAGGTTTCATTTGCAATCTATGTGCTGTAGCAACTCTTGCTATTCTCTTGATATCATCAGGAATAACATAATCTCTACCTCGCATAGCAGCAACTGACTTTGCAGAGTTCAATAAAGCAATACTACATCTTGGGCTGCCACCAAGTTGCAATCTTGGGTCAGTCCTTGTTGATACAACTACATCTTTGATGTACTCCATTAAATCTTCATGTATGTAAATCTTGGTCTCAACAGCTTCTTTCATCTTAACGATAGTCATAGGAGTTGTAACTCTTCTGACAGTTTGACGAATTTGTTTGTGTTTAAGATGAATAATTTCCAACTCTTCTTCTGGAGAAGGAAGATCAACTAAGAGCTTAAACATAATCCTATCAACTTGAGCTTCTGGTAACGGATAGGTCCCTTCCTGCTCAATGGGGTTTTGAGTCGCTATAACCAAGAACGGGTCTTCAAGCTTGAAGGTTGTACCTTCCACTGTAACTTGTTTTTCCGCCATTGCTTCTAAGAGAGCTGCTTGTGTTTTTGGAGGGCTTCTGTTAATTTCGTCGGCTAGAAGGATATTGGTAAATATAGGTCCTTTTCTCATTTTGAATGTTCCTGCTTTAGGATCATAAATGGTAGTCCCTACAACATCTGATGGCAAGAGATCTGGTGTAAATTGTATACGTTTAAACTCACAACCTAGAGTTTGTGCAAATGCCTTTGCCATTACTGTTTTTGCAATACCTGGAACACCCTCTAAAAGACAATGTCCTCCTGCTAGTAGAGAGATGAACATATCTTCAAGAACATCCAATTTGCCAATAATGACTCTTTGCAATTCGCTGTAGATTTCATCCCACACACGCTTAATGTCTTTTGGAGTAACAACTGCTTCTGTAGATGCTTTTGCTTTTGCTTTTACTTCTTCTTGTTTTTCTTCACTCATTTTTTTCACATTTCCTTTATCTTGCTTTTGGCAATCTATCGATTAAATCTCTAATAAATGTCATATACTTCATGAACAGATGTTCTGGCAAAATCTTTGGTCGAGCCAGATAAGTATCTATTCTAACTAATGTTTCCAGCAGATTCTTATGCCTCATAGAAGGATCTATTTCTATGAAGTATTCTGCTATTTCTTCTGGGGACGACATTGATTTTTTAGTTATTTTTCTTAAGTTTCTAATCAATGTTCGATGTAATAATCCTACAGCTTCGCTATAAGCTCCTGTTTCGACAATTCTCCGAATTTCTCTTTCAAATCTAGACTTTCCTTTTTCACCTCTGTATTTTGTCCAAAGAACTGGATTTAATCTTGTTCTCTTTGGTATAAGTCTATATCCTAAAACTGCAAAAATTACAGGAATAAACGGAGAATATAATGGAAACATTGACATCTCTGTCAGAAGTCTCATTATAGTCATCGAATAAACAGATGCACTATAGAATTTCTGATGAGTATGACCTTCATCAAAAATGATTGGGGCTGATCTAGGACTACCGGTTACGTTCAAATCTTGTGTCAAATAATTGAAAAGATTCAAACTGAATTGTAAATTATCATTTTCAGATGTTTGATCTATCCATTTGTTGATAAATATATCAGGGTCTCCAATCATTACTATCTTTCCTAAGCCAATGGGAAGTGTCATAATTGGAGAGAACATCACTCCACCCCATTCATCTGCATCTGGTGTGGCTGTTCCGTCTTTTGCTGATTGAAAATCAGATTCCATCCAAGCTGATTGAGTTGTATAGAATGGCATGAACGGTAAGAATTGATTCTCAATTTCCAACCCAAACAATTCTAGAGTAACTGCTTGTAAAGGCATCCAATCCGTTCGATATGTTTTAACAGTTTCAGTACCTCCACTATCCAAATATAGTGGATGATGAATTGCGATACTTAATACTGTACCAAACTCCATCTGAAGTCTATTAACATCTTCAGTTAACGGATTGGAAGGTTCCATATTTATTAGAACTGGTTGTGCAGGATTAGTAGTGTAGCTTTCTGCATCCATCAAAACTGAAGTATTGAACGCAAATCCTCTAAGCATCCCTAACATCTCGAACATCAGAGTTTGTTCGGTAAGACCTTCTGATTCATTTGCACCAAAACCAAACATATCCATTAAAGAAGGCATTCCAGCTACTTCGGCTACCTCTTCCCAAGTATTTAGTATGTTAAACAATGGTTCAAAGATTTCAGCCCCCGTTCCATAATCATCCGCAACTACCAAACTACCACCTCTTGCTAAGAACGTTATCAACGATATAGTATCTGTTGTAGAATATTGGGTAGCTGGACCCATAATTGCAAGAACACCAGGTTCATACACTCTGTTTAGTATTGATAAAGATGACATACCATTAGTTATGTTTGTATACCCCTCACTCTGAAGAGATACACGTAAACTTGACAGTCCATCCCAATTTTCATTATAGATACTAAATTTCATTCCAGCTCCACCTAAACCTACTACCCCTAGCAATATAGGTACCACTATTATCAAGAAGAGGATAGACATCACTATTGTATATTTAGTGAAACTGAAGTTTAACCTAATCCTTCCTCTTAATCTTCTTCCTTGTCTTTGTTTGGGTTCTTGTTGGCTCAACTACTTCTACACCCTGTTCTCTTATTCCTCTGAAACAGATATCTAATCTCTGTACAGCTTCCTGGTAGTCATCATAAGATATCTCAGCATCTGTATATCTTGCGATTTCAAATGAAGTAAGATATTCGTCCATAACTTCACGTGAAATACTTGCTCTGTCTGCTACTTGGAATCCAAATTCTCTACCTGTTTGGTAAGGAGCTCTAGCTAATTCAAGAAGTCCATCAGCGATATTTGTCAAACCTCCAAAAGAGGCTATAACTGCGCCTTTGTAATCTTGTCTTTGCTCAAAGATTCGCACATCAGCCATAACTGATGTAAACATCTGGTTCAAAGCTTTAACTTGCTTTCTTCTTTTGAAGAATCCAAAGAAACCACTACTATGACTCAATTTTCATTTCACCTACTTCTATTTTATCTACTAATTTTAGTAAAGCACGCACACCAGAGTTGAAATCTTTCTCTGTGATTTCTTCGTGGCCATAACGTGCCTTTTCGAAATAAAGCAATAAAGTATTGATGAGTTCACTCTCAATCTTTCCTTTATATGCCAATAATCTTGCGAATTCGTTAGGAGTTTGACTCCTATATCTTGGTAGATCAAAGAATTCTCTACCAATTCCTTCCAGCACACTCCAGCTTTTAAGTAAGCCTTCTCTATATCTCCCCTCTAAACCATCCTTCTTGATGTCCTCAATTATCTCTCTCAGATAATCTCTTAATCTTCGTTTGAATGTCTGTTTTTTAGCGTAAGTTTGGATAGTATGTCGATTAAACCACAAGAACAATCCTGCAAGAAGAACAACAACACCACCAATCACTCCCCCAATTATTCCTCCAAGATTGTTTATACCTAAACTCCCCGTTTCGATGAGTACTCCCATAGAATCTGAAAGTGAGTTAGTATTCTCGACTTCATCTGTAGCTGTTACAGAATATAGAAGTGCATAGGTACCTGCTCTCGATAAACCAAAAGTACTGAGGTCAACTTGAACACTATAAATATCTGTTAAGCCTTCTCTAATCATCTCTACCTCAAAATCTTCAACATAAACTGTTGTACCTAATGAAATCTCTATACTAAGCATAACAGAAGATATAGCTGTTTGAGTATCTGTGATTTCAACACGATAGGTTACAATATCATCAGGGGTGGCAATAGTACCATTATATTGTGCAACAAAGTTTGTGATATCAGGACCTACTGTATCTATTGCAAAGAGATAAACAGGAACACTCCATCCGCTAGGAGTCTCATTAGGATTAGGACTAGCTGAATCAATACCTATATAGTAAACCCAATACTCATAATTATAATCCATATCAAGAGTATATGTCCATTGATTGGTACTTGGTATATTGGTCATAGTAACATTGTTGACGTAAAAAGTCTCAGTAACATTTGTTATAGTGTTCCTTCGATCCACTCTGATTCTTACTTCAGTCATTCCAGTAAATACAATACTGTCATTCATAAACACGGTAATATCGACATAAGGATTGTAAGGATCAAGTGAAGGATCAAAATCTGGAGGAGTATCTTCTACAGGTCCGACAGAATCTCCAACTTGGTATTCTATTGAAGGATTTATTATCCAATTACCTAAACCTTCAGCTGAATAATAACGAGAAGGCATTGTTTGTTTTGTTCCAAATTCATTCACACCATGTATAGCATAATCGCTTGTATATACCCAGACTCGTATATAATATTGTGCAAGAGCAGGGGGTATATTTAATGTAAATTCATATGTATTTGGGCCTATATTAGTAAATTGAAATACTGCAACACCTTCAACCCAACTGCCACCTGGAGCGCGCAGATCGACTGACATATTAACAAATTGTATTCCAGAACCCGTATCACTAGCAGTAACTGTGAAAGTTATATTATAGTAAGGGTCATGGGGTATTAGTAAGGTTGGATCAGGTGTTAATACAATATTTGAAATTACGGGATCAGTATTGTCAGGTCCAAAAACATTAACAGATAAAGTAATTGATGGAGGTGTTGGCATAGCTCCTCCCGTTGCAATCAAATCACCTAGATAAGATTCAGCTGAATTGAACAGAATATAGGAAGTATTGGTTAAACTCGCTAACCCCCAATCAACATAGTTCACTCCTGCAGTTACAATGTTACTCATTGTACTCCCTGCAAAGGATATTGTTAATTCTGCACCTAAGGGATCTCTTCCCGATTGATCAACAGCCTCAAGCCGATAAAATTCCGAATCTTCTGTAAATTGTGGCCAATAAGTGTTATTCCATTCAACTGTTGATGCTGTCGATACAACTGTACCATTTGGATAATATAATGTAAGAGTGAGTGAATGGTAAATATTGAATAAACTACTATCAGATGGACTTCCTGGAGCATAGTATTTGTATGTTCCTCCATCCTCAAACATAGCTGTAACTACTATTGTCTCAAAATCATTTAGAATAATATAAGATGGAACGATTTTGGTTACATCTTCTGACCCTGTTGCGGTCACTATCTCCTCTGTTCCAATACCAGGGAAAAGAAGTTGGAATCTTGCACCTTGAGCAGGATTGCCATTTATGTCATTTATTTCTACATTGAATCCTAACGACATGCTTGTAGTATAGTATATTGAAGTGTCATCTAATGTAAGAGCGATTGAGCCTATATCTACAGCTAATATTGTAGTAAGTGTATCATTTGTGAATCTTGCTGGGTAAAAATCACTATGGTAAAAACTGAATAGTACAGAAATTCCTTGAGTGATATCAGTGTAAGCAGAAGGATCAAAATATATACTATAAGTGATTTCTCCGCCAATTGTAGTATTAGAACCGATGTATGTTGGTGATGCTCCATATAGAAAATAAATATCAATATCATAACCAGAAACCAATCCTGCAGAAGAGGAAAGATTAGCATAGAAATCAATTGTGGAACCCATCTGAATTTCTTGTGGTCCTTTAACATATACTCCTGTGAAATCAAAATAAGCGTCAACCACCAAAGTTTCTTCTGTGGCATATTGAACATTATCTGTATTAATTATATAATCCTCAATAGTTATAACACCATCAACATCTGCTGTATCATTCTCTACAAAGAAATTTATCCCTAGCTGCGCAATATTGTATGAAGCAGTATAATAAACAGATTCTTCTCCTGGTCCTGGTGCAGTAGCACTGTAGATGTGTCGATTTAATACAGTAAAGGCGTGAACAGCAGTATGGTCATAAATATCTGTTGCCCAGTCAATATCTAAATTATAATTTGTACCTGAGGTTTGAACAATTGTCCCATTTTCAAATAAAATACGAGTTGTAAAAGAATATGGAGCTCCAGGATTAGTAACAGAAGCTATATTTTGAATATCCATTTGTCCAAAGAAAGTAACATTTTTAGCTCCTGGACTGCCTGCTAATCGTTCAGCTGTAGAACCATTAAACCAAGTCAATAAATTGATAGCGCCTACTTTTGAAAAAGGACTAGAAGTTAAATCAGAAGTAACTAAATTAATACTGAAAATACCATTTGTATCAGTAAGACCAGAACCAACTTCATACTGACCGTTACCAAAATAAAATACTTGATTTAGTTTATATTGTTCTTTTGTAATATTATAATAGAGATAAACCAGTTCATTGTTCCAATATCTTCCTGGAATTCCGCCCCATAGTCGTCCAGTTACTGTTACAGTGGTTCCTCTGACGATTTTATCAGCTGGAATTGGAGGAATTAACTCATCTGTCCCTCCTAAATCAGAATCTAAAGAATTCTCGTTATTGTTTTTAATTGTAATTGTTAATTCTTCAACAATTGGAGTCTTAGGAGGATCTGATGAAGCTTCATCAGTTTCAGTCAGAATTGAATCTTCTTCTGGAAATGATTTGAACTCTTGACCATCTTTCAACTTCTTTATGATATATTCAGGAGCTGATAAATTATTATTCAAACCACCAATCGAGGTATTTTTCTCTCTATTATCTAATGATACATTAACTGCAATTTGAGCATAACTACTTGATATTAAGCATATGAAAATGAATATTGTATATACTACTTTCAGTTTATTGTGCTTCATCTAAAAACCTCATAAAACATCATTTTCGATTGTATTAAAGTGACATATTTTTCTGGAAAAGTGAATAATTCCAAGGGATGATCGATATCGATAGAATTAATTGAAAGATTATTTTCAACAGAATCCAGACCCAGAACTGGAGAGAGTGGAACATCAGCGATGACTATTTCTGCAGATATATTCCAACTATCTAGGTAGAAGACTACTACGTAATAGACATATGGATAAAGACCGGAAACATCAATTACCAGTGTATTGTTATATATTCCACTTCCATCAGTAAGTGCACTATCAACTAAAACTGTAAAGGGATCATTAGCAGGAAGTACTAAATCAGCTTCAAAAGCTGACCTGCTTGTTTTAGTAGCTGAATTATAGATATCCTGTGGAACGAACCAAACATCTATAGCTTCGTTTCCAATTGGCTCTGGAGTTCCACCAGATGGTTCTAGATAGAGATAGAAATCTAAGTCAGTCGTAAATGTATCTCCTTCTGTATCCTTATTGAAGAAATCATCACTTACGTCTATAGTTGATTTCTTGCTATCCTCATAAACTAGAATCGTGACCGTATAATTTTGTCCATACCTTGCTACAATATAGTAAGTCGCGGAGGTGGAACAGTTCTCCAAGAAATTAAAACCTGCCGATTGTGTGGCTACAGCTGATCCACCCGTATTATTGGTATATGCTGTTGCTTCGCCTTGTGGAGTTATAGTTAATAGATTCAGCGGATCTGCAATAATTGCTTGCATCTGAGGATCATCAAGTATGATATAAGTTACCAATCTATTTGTAAGTGGTGTAGTATGTGCTACATCTTCATACAAAATTGTAGATATGGTATAGTTCACTCCTTTCTGAAGGATATAGAAATCTGCTACACCTACTGGTGGAGGATATGGATTCAACATTATTTGCTTATTCGTATTAATGTAGATATCCGTGAGATACCCATCGGGTGCAACTATGAACGCCGTAGTATTCATAGACAGGAACGTTACATATGCTATCAATGCAAATACCGTTGAATTATCAGTTGGAACATACATTGGATAGATAAGCGGGTCTAATTCTGTGTATAATTCTGCAACGCCTCCTGACGTACCCGCCGTACCTACATCACGAGCGGCTGCTAGTAACTGAATAGGATTACTTTGATAAGCGTAATAATCTTCAAGAGTAAGTACTTTGAAGGTGACTGTAGCTCCATCGACTGGACCATTTACATCATTAACGACAGCTCTAAAAGTATAATTGGTCGCATAATCAGTAACATAAACTTGTTCTGATCCTGCCATTTGACTCGAAACTGGGAAGTAAAGTGGAGGTTCATTCAAAATGTAGAGATCAAGATCATAGGAGGAATAAAGAGTGTTTTCGCAATAGATTAAGTCCACACCGTCAAAGTAAGGTCCCATTTGGAATTGTCCCCATTTATAGACAATATTTCCTCCACCCAAGTCAATAGGAATTAAAGCTTCAATCCAAGCGTAGAAGTTACCTAATTTGAGCATCCTATCATTTGAATCACCACCTATTTCATCTCCAATTGCAAAACCGAATACTGGTCTACAGGGGATGTTATTCAGTCGTAAAGTCATTGCAGCTAATGCTAGATAACCCGACAAAGATCTATCTAGATATTGTGCAACTAGTTCTGCCCTATCCTGTCCTTCATTATCAGAATCTGCCGCCAAAGGTGGCCCATACTTACCTATGATTTTTTCCAATATATAACTAACTTGCTGATAATAATCATGGTTATTATCAATTCCTGTGTTATAATTTTCTCTAGCAAATTCAGCTACATTTGGCGAGATAGTTTTGTAATTTGCAGGTTTCTGTAGAAATCTTGCATAGGTTGAGTTAAATGAACTGCTTAAATAAAGAGGGTCGCCAAATTGTCCTGTATTTGTTACAATATCCGATATATTTTCATCTCTGAGAAAATAAGTATCATAATTGAAAGAACCTAAAAAACCTAAAGTAGTTGTTGTTGCTTGTAAGGAGAACATATCGCGTAAACTATATCGTATATTTGCTGTACCATCTTGAGCTGACACAGTCCCATTCTGATCTAATAAATTATCATCCCAATCCCCAGGAGCTCCAAAGTCATCTGGTTGAAGGAAAGGTTTATTGTAAATATTACTCAAAGTTGATAAAAGGGGTGTAAGAAGACCAGTTGATACAGAATAAACCGTTTGATTAACTTTGAACTCTTCTACAGTAATATTTGGATCTGGTAAAGGAGGACCATAATTTTGCGGTGTAAGGGCAGATCTAGTACTTGGGCTAGAAGCTACAAACTCCCACGTATCCGATAGATACGTGTCTTGTATTTCCCAACGATAGAGAAAATCGCCTAACGAAGAACCTGATTCTGCAGTTATTCTAGCTATGTCAACATCATCTAATGAATCATTTAAATCTAAAGCATCAAGTAAATCTAACAAACCATCAATATAGAATGGAGCTGAACCAGTAAAGAGAGAATTAAACCAATTATCATTTACAACCATCGGTTCAATTGAACCAGGAGGTAAATCTCGGTACTTACCAACTAAATTAACATAAGGTGTAAAGAAGGAGACTAATAATGATCCGATTATAAATCCTGTAATCAAGATTCGTTTTACACTGTGTCTTGTGCGAATCTTTGGAAATTTAAAGGCTTTTGCCTCAAATGCTACTAAAACTATAAACACTTCTACTACCATAATTGCTGGTTCTAAGAATTGAAGAATAATATCTGGAAGAGGGATTCTCAGAAATGTGTAGAAGTAACTATTTACAATTGTTACAATTAATAGAGCACCAAATATTGTTGTAAAGATAATATTCCATTTAGTGATCCCCTTTGGCATCATCGTTGTCATAGGTAACCTGCTTGCCTTTGTTTTCATTTTCCTTCTTGTTGGAATTACAGCAGGTTTAGTCTTGAGTTTTACACCCTCCTTTAGACTCTTTGATCGACTAGGTTTGACTTCGTCTGACATCTTGTCTCCTCATATGCATAAAATATAAGAGTACCAGCTATTACCCTATTAATCTTATACCTCTACTATACCTAAAAACTTTTTGTGATATAAATTCTTGCAAAATGGTAATGCCAAAAAAACTGTTATATAATATCCAGATTTCAACGTAGAACACCACACAATGCATTTCAAAGAATCTTCGCGATTATTAGATAATTATTAGAAATATTTTCATGAGTTAATATATGATTCTCCCAATTATATTATTGAATTAACAGATAACTAAAGCTATGAAGCATCTGTTGAAAAAAAATAGCTTCAAATTGAACTAACAAACCAGTTTATCATCAACAAAAAGAATATCGAAGAGATGTCATACATTCATTCAAATACTAAGTGTTTGTCATGGAAGCTGTTAACATCCAGATAGCAAATATCAGAAAATCTATGGAAGTGAAACCGATTCAAGTTAAGCTAATTTCTTACCCTTCAGAAACAGATCTTATTGCCAAAATGGCTGCAGCAATATGCTATTCTGGAGGTCATGATTATGAAGAAATCAGAAGGAAGGCAGAAGAGAGACCAAACGAATACCTAAGTAAAATCGTTAAAAATGGACATTTATCAATACTTGAACACAACATCTATGTTTTTTATGTTTCAGGAATCTCTAGAGTTACAAGTCATCAGCTGGTAAGAAAGCGTATAGCCAGTTATTCTCAACAATCTCAACGTTATGTTGATGCAAAAAGTTTTGCAACAGTAAAACCCAAATCCATAGAGAATTCGGAATTTAATGATGAATATGATGAAGCTATGAAATATAGTTTTGATTTATACCAAAAAATGGTTGAGAATGGTATTTCAAAAGAAGATGCACGGTATGTTTTACCAAGTGCCACTACTACACAAATGATTGTTTCTATGAATGCTCATTCTTTAGTTGATTTCTTCGTTCGGAGATTGTGCACTCGCGCACAATTAGAAATAACAACTTTAGCAGAAGAGATGTTAAAGGAAGTAAAGAAGGTTTCACCAGTAATATTCCGAGATATGGGGGCTTATTGCGAATTTTATGGTTATTGTCCAGAGAATGACCATTCATGTGGCAGAGCTAAAACACTCAAAGAAATAAAAGAAAATCAAAAATAGAATCTGTGGTAGATTTCTAGCTAATCAGGGAGTTATTGTTTATACTATAAATATAGTATACATTTCATGATACATCTTTTTTAGAAACCTCATCCTCTTCTTCAGCAATGGATTCATCCTCTCCAGCACCATCAGCTAATTGTTCTTGTTTCTCAACAATTTTTGGTAGAATAGTGTGGGTCCTAATTAGTAAGAATGTATAAAGAATCGCAATCACAATTAGAGAAGGTCTAATTACCAGTTCTGCTATTGAATTATTTGGAATGATAAAATAAATCATTACCGAGTATCCTACAGCAAAGAGTACTAGTATTAATAGAATCACTATTGGCCAAAGCATTTTCTGCAATAGAAAACCCCATTTTTTCAGAACTCCATCTGCAGTAATTTGTTTCCTTTCAAAGTCAGTTAAAACTAAATTATCTTGATAGTGTTTGAGTTGTTCTTGCGAATAATTACTCGCAGGAACGATGTAAAATCCTTCTTGACTTTTAAACTCTATGAAGTACAAACTGAGTATAAAACGAATAACAACACATAAACCTGCAGCAACTTGGAATAGGGTGATTTCTATTCTACCGAGAGAATCTGGGAAGAACATGGAAGTGAAATCACCTAAAAGAAGGGAAAGAGCTGTTCCCATAATAAAGAAGAAACCGAAGATTAGTTCTCCATTTAAAGTTAGTTTATTTCCTCGGCTGAAATCTATAAGCAATATCACTAAACCGATGACCAGCCAAATTGTAAAAACATAGATGTTCAAACTTATAGCAGATTGTAATAAGATTATTGCAATTGCTACTACTCCGAATAAGTGATGAGCGATTAGAAGGGGGGATATTCTTTGGGTCTCAATTGACTTTTTCTTCCAATCTTCCTCAAATACTTTATCTCTGAATCGCATATTATCGCCCCAATGCTTGTTGTACTAATCTTTGGGAAGGTGAATATTTCTTCATAAGTCGATAAAGAGACAGAATTATATTATCTTCATACCCCTTAATATCCACATAATCGCCTCCTACTGAGTAGAGAATTTGTCTTACTTCTTTCTCTCTAGATTTGTAGTCATCTTTGACTAAACTTGGAAAGACATTTTCCATAATATCTTTGTACTCAATACTTTGAGCTTGATTTATTGCCCACTCTGGGGATGCTAGAATATTGAATCCCATAGTTGAGAAATTTACAAAAATCACTCTACTTCCCATTGTTTTTAGAAGATGTAAACCTTGGAATTTATTTTTGAAGTCTCCTTCTAAATCGGAGAATATTATTGCAATTGAATGCATTAATTGATTAGATTTTGTAAATTTAATTGCATTAATGAAATTGCTTTCTACCCCAGTTGCTTCTACATCAAAAATATTCAACATCAATTTCAATTCATTTTTCCCTACTTGAGGTACTATGAAACGACTGACATTATCACCATACGCAATTACAGCTAGATCATGATTTGTACCTTGTATTAGGGAGGATAATTCAACTACTGAAGAGAGAGCATACTCAAATTTTGGTCCAAACATGTTACTTCCTAAATCTAGATAGATCAAGAAATGCAAATTTCTTTCATCTTCAAATTCCTTTGTTATTAGTTTATCATGTCTTGC
>CAZPXJ010000054.1:0-18045 GCA_964590855.1 uncultured archaeon | reverse complement strand
TTATGAGAAAAAGATCAGCTGTTATAGCATGGGATTCAAAAGGAAGATTGTAAGTTTCACCATTAAATTCAAACTGTGGCTGAATAAAAGCAACATTGGATTCTAGGAATCCATAGAAAATTAATTCATCCTTTTTAATCCTTTCAAGGTCACTTTGTGATTCTGAAAGAATCTTCCCTTCTCTGATTGGAATAAAACTTGTGGTTCTTGTAGAGAAATCGACAACTAATCCATCTTTTCTTGATAGTTGCCACACTCCTTTCCCAAGAGCTTTCCACCCTACTGAAACTACCTTGGTGGGATTAGCTAATGCTTCGCTTATTGATACAAACTTCTCATCGTGAGTAAAGAAAGTAATGTTAGCAGGATGTATGAACTTAGTTACAGTCATTACAATAAAATCTACTGTTTCTTGAGCTGAAGCGAATAATGGGCTTGTAGTAGTTACTATAAATTTGCGAATTTGATAATCAGCATAAGAACGTAAAAGAGTTTTTAGAACACTTTCAACTTCTTCTTTTTTTGTCCTTAACGGAAGATAAATACGTTGAAAGTGTAGAGGTTCTCCGAGAAGAACTGGGTCAATAATTACAATCTTGAGAGATGTAACTCCGAAATCTAGTACTGCTACATTCCTCTTTGTTACAGTAAACCTTGAGGCTTTATTAGCTTCCATCTTGTAAGTAACTATTTTTTTAATTAATAAAAGCTAGGTTATTCTTCTCAACGTTTGCGAACCCTTACTCCTTCAGGTTCATCCTCTACATCTGTTAATCTCTTGATTTGTTTAGATTTGGAGAGTTCTTTTTCTTTCTTTTGTAACTCTGGAAACTCATCTGGAATATTTGTTGTAAACTTTGCTTTAGGATTAATATATCCAACATTTAAGCATATTTCCGCTAAATCGTTGTTTGTAAAGAATTCTCCAAAAAAGTGTTCCTTTCCATCTCTGAGTTGTACGACCATCATTGCTTTCGTTTTCTGTCCCCAAAAATCTAAAGATAGTTTTCGAGGTACTCTTGATAAACCATATTTTCTTATCTCTCGGATGGCTATACTTCCTTTCTTTACTCTAAAACCAGTCATTACGAAAGGCGTAGATCTATATTGAATTTCAGTACCTATAATTTTTATGAAGTCCTTTGTATAGTAGATTTCTTTGATGGTTCGATTAGCAAAAATCAATAAAGGTAAAACAGTAACAAAAATTCGAATTAACCATTCAGCAGCATCTTCCGGACGGATAAGGTCTGCTATTAGAAAAACATAGATACTTGCTAGCATAATGAGACTGAACGCAAGATTGAGGCTGAAATCTTTCCACCCAGTTCTCTGTGGTTGTTTGGAAATAATTTCGTTCTCTACCAGTTCTTTGTTACTCATTCGGTTACCCTTCTCTAGATTTCTTAATAGTTCTTGTTATAATTTCTATATTTCTCTCTGGGGCAGTTATAGGTATTACGCATCCCGGAGAGATAATTATTCTATTATCTGCTTGTTCTGATTGTTTTATAGAATCTAGAATGTTGTGTTGAATATCTTCTGGTTTTCCATCAACAAGAGCTCTAGTTTCATCAATTCCAGCTAACAATCCTCTTGGAAAGATCTCTGCTGCTTCTGAGAGTGATGGCCAAGTTAATCTATCGTGCCAGTTTAAAGCAGATACTTGAAGCTGTTCTGCAGCATCTTTGAACTTTATGTCTTCTCCATGAACATGCAATACTGTAAAATCTGCTTTTTTGTTTATTCTTGAAAGAAATTTTTCTAAGAATTTAATCTCAAACCGTTTTACTTCCTCAAAAGTAAGTTCAGTTTTTCGAAAGTGTTGAGATGCAAGAAAAATTCCTTCAGCTCCAGCATCAATTGACGCTTCAGCATACTCTATTATGTCCTTTAGCAATATGAAAATAGATTCTATTATAATATCAGGATGTGTTCTAATGTTAGTTACAAGGTTGGGATCCATCTTAGAAGCAACCATAAGAGGAGAGAAAACAGTCATCATCTTGGGTAAGAATTCTAGTTTTTTGTGAATTAATCTAACCGTTTCTATCTGTTCTCCTAATTCCTTTGCTCCTGCACCTACCGCTTCTAGTGATCGCCAATCATCAATTGATTTAATGCAACATTCTTCACAACGAGTGCTTCCAGTGAATGAATCATACTCACTGTTTACTTTACATCCATAATCTACTACCGGAAATCTTCCATGAGGAGATATTTTCATCAAGTCAAAATCATATTTATTATAAAAATCGACATGTGTCTCAGCTAACTGCTGGGGATCTCTGTCAATTATTGGAAAGTGTTTCCACAGACTGAAAAGAGGGTTAACAGTATTTGTACCCTTGAATGTGTCAAACAGTAATTCCAGTTTATCCATGAGCATTCTTACACTCTCAAAATATCAAGATTTTGGTTAGCGGGAATTCTAAAAAAAGCATTCAATCGAATAACTTAAAAATCAGCACATAAACGCTCAAACGAGAGAAATGTCTGGACGAGAAAGAAAAGTAGTCAGGAAGAAGAAGAAGTTTGGTTTGGTAGTTGAGTTTACACCTACTATTAGAGAGTTGATTCCTGATGAAGAAACCAAGAAAAAGATAGATGATGAGTTAAAACGAGCTAAAGGGGTTACTCCAGCATATTTGGCATTTAAGTACAACATAAGAGTAAGCACAGCAAAGAAGATTTTGCGTGAAGCAGAAGCAAACAATGTTATTAAAGCGATAACCAAATCTAGACGTACAATAGTTTATTCAGCTGCTACTGGTAAATAGCATTTTTTACTTCTTTTACTTGATATTTTATTTAATTTGAAGTTATTTCTCATGAGTAGAAATCAGAGGAGAAAGGTGCATCAGACAATCCTCTTTCAGTAACATAGAAGAGTGCTTCTCTTTCAGGCATTCGAGAACTATCAAACAATCTTGCGATTCTTGAACTTCCTCGAGATTTTCTTAGAAATATTCTTTGTTGAGGTCGGTGTGCCCATGCAAATCCCAAAGCAGGTTCTTCAGGACTACCAAATAGGAACTCTTCAACATTGGCAATAATCTGATTTGTAACTACTACTGCAAGATCATATTTTACTGCTAATGTAGTAAGTTGTTCTGCGATTTGCATGATTTTCTGTTGCCTCTCAACTAAACGATTTTTTCCAATAAATTCAGATCTGAAATGAGAAGCAAAAGAATCAACAATAAGAAGTTTGATGTTCTTTTCAGGTATTACTTCATCTAGTTCATCTACAATACTGAAAAGGTGGTGAGTATTAAGAGCTGAACCAATATAAATGTTGTTTAATGCCTTTTCTACATCCAAATCTCGATAAGAAGCAATTTCAACAACTCTTCTAGGAGAAAAAGTTCTCTCTGTGTCAATGAAAAAAGCATTTCCATCTAATCCGCCTTCTTCTACCGGTAATTGAACATTTAAACAGAGTTGGAAGCACAATTGTGTTTTTCCACTTCCAAACGATCCTGCAACCTCAGTAAGTTCTTGTGTCCAGATACCTCCTCCAAGAATTGAATCGAATTCTGTTGAGGAAGTTGTAATCTTACCTCTTCGAGATTCGTGTTCTAAGAATTTCAGAGCTGTCATAGGTTGAATACCTAATTTCTCTTGAGCAGTTTTAACTACCTTCTTAGCATCACTCTCATCAATTTCTAACATTGAAACAAGTTCTTCAGCTGTGGAGACGGCAACCATTTCGATAGTAAGGTTGTTCTTATCAATTTTCTCAATTATTTTCTTATCGATTCCCTTGAGTTCCATTTTATACAATGATAAATTCATGTAAACCACTTAAGAATTTTGGTCAACAAGAAGAAAAAAGGAAGAAATGTTTGAGAGATGCTAACTTTTTTAAGCAAAACTTTCAAGTTTTTAAATACTCAATACTGTGATTCAATCTCAATCATCACATATTTTCCATAATTGAAAGGTAATCAAAATGCAGGAAGTAGCAACAGGCGTTTATTACGTTGGAGTGAATGATCACTTAACTGAATTATTTGAAGGACTCTGGCCTATACCCGAGGGTGTGAGCTATAATAGTTACATAGTAAAAGGTGAAAAAACAGCAATAATTGAGACTGTTAAAAGCCCTTTTGTTGACGAGTTTCTGAAGAAAGTAGAAGAAGCAACTGATTTTAATATTGATTATATCATAATGAATCATATTGAACCAGACCACAGTAGTTCTTTGCTTAGGCTTCTTGAGAAGGTTCCTAATGCACAAATACTCTGCTCAAATAAAGCTAAAGGTATGCTTGATACACTCTATAGGGTTACTGAAAATATTCGAGTAGTTGGAGAAGGCGAAACACTTGATTTGGGTGGAAGAACTTTAACATTCTTCATGGATCCTTTAGTTCATTGGCCAGAAACAATGATTACATATGATAACCAAGAAAAAATCTTGTTCTCCTGTGATGCTTTTGGTTCTTACAAAGCTCTTGATTTTGGTTTATTTGATGACGATTGCAATCCTGATATTTTCTTTGAAGAGACAATCCGTTACTTTAGCAATATTGTAGCTAAATATGTTAAATATGTTAAGAAAGCAATGGAAAAACTTGAGACTTTGGATATTAAGATAATTGCTCCTGCACATGGTCTTATTTGGAGAAAAAATCCACAAAGAATAATTGATCTTTACATTCGTCTCTCTGATAGAATGGCTTTACCAGGTGTTACATTGATTTGGGGTTCTATGTATGGAAATACTGCTAAAGTTGTTAATAGTGTTGTTGAAGGAATTAAGGAAGAGGGAGTACCCGTTACTGTTCTAAACTTCTCAAAAGATCATTTGAGTTATCTAATCAAAGAGACTTGGAAGTACAAAGGAGTAATACTTGGTTTTCCAGTTTATGATGGTGGTCCTTTTCTAAACGCTTCCTATTATCTACATTTAATCAAACGCAAAGACTTACGTGAGAGAGTTGTAGGATTCTTTGGTTCATCAATGTGGAGCGGTAGAGCTCTTAGTCAAGCTGCTGATCAAGTTAAAGAACTTGATTGGGAAGTTATTGAACCACTTTTAGAATTCAAAGGTTCTCCTTCAGAAGAACTTTTACAACAAGCTAGAGAATTAGGCAAGAAAGTTGCTCAAAAATCTAAAGAGTAATACTTTCCTTCTCTTTTCTTATCTCTGCATTACACTTAGATCAAAAAATACCATTTTTGTCGGTAAAAATCTGTTTTTTTCCTCTTTTGAAAAACCTTTTTAAAGATACTGAATTTATTCTTCAAGGGGAATATGTCTTACACTCCTATTAAACTACAGAAAAGTAGCAAGATATCTGCACTTAATCCTGATGTAGTTGACATCATCGTGGACGGAATGAGAGATAAGAATAAAGAAGTGAGGGAAGCAGCTTACTCAACTTGGGTAGCTATTGTGGAACTAGAATCAGATAAAGTAACAGAGGAAATGTTGCAAAAAATAACTAGTGCTCTAAAAACTTACAGACTTTAATTTTGAAAATTGTTTTAAAATAAAAATATTGGGAATAAGGATATTAGTAATCCTCATCCATTCCGCCAGGACCTGGAGGCATTCCACCCATTCCACCGGATAATTCTTTAGCAGCTATAACATCATCAATTCTTAGAATCATTTCAGCAGCTTCAGCAGCGCCACTGATGGCTTGCTTCTTTACTGATATTGGTTCAAAGACATTGAGTTTTGCCATATCATCGACTTTTGCTTTAAATGGATTAACACCAAAAACGTGACCGCCTTGGACAGCGTGTTTTCCATGTAATTCAGATAGAACATCTATTGGATCAAGTCCAGCGTTTTCTGCTAGAGTTCTTGGAATGATTTCCATTGCTTTTGCAAACTTTTCAATTGCTAGTTGCACTTTGCTTGTGTGTCCCATAGAGAAATCTCCTAGTTTTTGACTAATTTGAATTTCTGGAGCACCGCCACCTGGAACAACTTTCTTATCATGAATTACTTGACGAATAACACAGAGCGCATCATGAATGGCTCTCTCGGCTTCATCAACAATCAAATCAGTTCCTCCTCGGATAATAATTGAAACAGCTTTAGGATTATCACACCCTGTAACGAAAATCATATTATCGTCACCAATGGATTTTTCTTCAGCAAGAGCTGCTTTACCAAGATAATTCTCAAGATCTTCCAAACTGGTTGTAATCTTTGCACCAGTTGCTTTGGCTAGTTTTTCCATGTCGCTTTTCTTAATTCTTCGAACAGCTGAAATACCTTTCTTAGCTAAGTAATGTTGGATAATATCATCAATTCCTTTTTGGCAAAGAACTAAATTAGCTCCAGAAGCAATGATTTTGTCAGACATCTCTTTGAGCATATCATGTTCGTTATCTAAGAATGCTTGAATTTGTTCCGGACTGGTAATGTTGATTTTAGCATCAATTTCAGTTTTACTGAGTTCTAATCCTTTATCAAGTAGAAGAATAACTGCACCCTCAATTTTCTTAGGCATATCTGCATGAACAAATTCTTTGTCCATAATAATTCCGTCAATTAATTCAGTGTCAGTAAGGCTTCCACCTTTCTTCTTCTGAATTTGAATGTTATCAATGTCAGCAAACATTTTACCATCTTTTTCTTCAGAGATGGATTTGACTGCCTTAACTAGAATGTCTGAGAGCGAACCTTTTTCGCCGCTAACAATCTTTGAGGACATTGAAGTTTCAGCAACTGCTCTTAAAATCTTATCATCATCAAATTGAACATCTTGAGCCATTTCATCTAGGATCTCATTTGCTTTTAAGCGAGCTAGTTTATAGCCTTCTATAATGACACTAGGATGAATGTCCATATCCAATAAATCTTCTGCTTGTTTGAGTAACTCACCAGCAATAACAACAACACTTGTGGTTCCATCACCAGTTTCTTGATCTTGAGTTTTAGCAAGATCAATAACGAATTTAGCAGCTGGGTGACTAACTTCAATCTCTTTGAGGATAGTGGCACCATCATTGGTAACAGTAGTGTCACCAAAGTTGTCAATTAACATCTTATCCATACCCTTGGGGCCTAATGCAGAACGAATAGCTTCTGAAACAGCTCTAGCAGCTGTGATGTTATTACGTTGAGCGTCCTTTCCTCGGGATCTTTCAGTTCCTTCCTTTAAAATATAAACAGGTTGACCATACATATTAAATACCTCATGTTTAATTTGTGTTTAGGTATATTTTTTCAAGTCAATGTGTTAATCATTGATATATAACTTTTACGCTTTTGTGAAAAACTAAAATTAACAAATCTTCTGTGAAAAAAATAATTTGATTCCGCTTCTATATTATTTTTGCTTACTTCTCTTTCTTGTCAGATAAATTAAGATAATAGATAACTTGATGTTAAGAAGTTAAAAACATCCTGCCACTAAGATGGTTCTATCCTTTAGGTGAAACTTAGTGAAATCACTTTGAAAAACTTACGTTAATCGCTTATTATAGCACTCCATTCTTCAATCGCGGATTATTCTTCTAGATATTGACAAAAATCCCCTAGCTTTATTCTTACCTCTCTACAAATATTTTTAAGAGTCTGAAGTGAATCATATATTAGGGGTTTCTGGTGATTCACGTTAAGTGATTTAATCAGAAGAAGTGAAAGGATTTGTTAGGGTCAGACAATAGTAATGGATTTGCAGTGTCAAGTAGGGACATGACCGTATCGATTGCAGGTTTGGATGGAGTTGGAAAAACTTCCATTGTCAACAAGCTCCTGCGAGATGAGGTTACTGAAACTTACTCTACTTATGGCATTAACCAAGAAATTGTTAAAATCAATGGGTTAACTCTTGGTTTAACTGATCTGGGTGGGAAAGAGCCTTTTCGCAATTCGCTTTGGCCGAGTTACCTCTCCCGTTCAGATGCATTGATTTATGTTGTAGATGGAACCAAAGCAGATAAGCTTGATGAGTCTAAACAATGGTTCGTTCGAGCTCTCAAATGGATTAAAAAGAATTCCCCTGTTTTAGTTTTGATCAATACTTGGGATAAACCAGTAGATGATGATGTCCTCAAAACAGTTAATTCGATTTTTACCAGCCCCTCAAATGGACATCTTATAGAATTTCTACCTATCTCCCCAATAACTGGGAGAAATATGAATGAAACAGTTGATTGGCTAGCTAATGCTATTATCTCTAATCTAATTGAAGCTGGTATAACTGTTGATTACTTTGTTGCTTACATTAGAACAGAGACTGGTGTTGTTGAAGCTCGTATCAAAACAGCTGATGATCAGAGTGTTGATGAAAGTTCCTTCCCTGTAATAAGATACAAATTTGCTTCAAAAAATGAATCAATTGTGGAATACATGAGAATAGGTGGAAGACAGGTTGTCATGGCAGCTGATGAGCAAACTTCCTGCTGGCTGATAACAACACGAAGTAAAGAATTCAAAGGTACTAACCTCCTAATGAAACTATTGACAGAATTCATCAAAGAGATTCAAGGGTTACGTGTTCAGAAAGATAATATCTCTGAATCTGATCTTACTAGTTATCTTGTCAAATATATGATAGATAACCAAACCTTCTGGTCAGAAAAGCAATTACCTATGTTTGAAATCTCCACAGTTGAGACTGATGATGTTTTTTAATTTAAAACAATAATGTTTTATCATGGTTTCAACCATATTTCTCTACACAAGCCCCCATAATATCTTACTTTCAGTCTTCATTCGAACTGATGTATCATAATTTTCAATATGACCAAATGACAAAATTCTTTTATATTTTTCATCTCTACTACCCTTGATTACATGGATCCAGAAATCAAGGAAGTTCTCAAAGGTATTAAAGGAAACAGGGACTTTTATCCTGAAGATTATGCAGAGATTAAATTGATATTTGATGCAATGCACACAATATCAAAGCAATTTGGTTATGAGTTATATGAAGGACCTACACTTGAATTTGCCAAGCTCATTGAGTATAAATCAGGTAGGGCTTTAGCTGATGAAACGTATAGACTCTTTGATAGAGAAGAGAGAAAACTCGTTCTCAGACCAGAGATGACACCATCTTTAGCTAGGTTGATCTCTAATCAACATCAACGTTATCCTAAACCTCTTCGCTGGTATAGTATTCCAAGAGTATTTCGAGATGAAACTCCTCAAAGAGGAAGAGTAAAGGAGCACTTTCAATATAATGCAGATATCTTTGGAATAGATCATCCAGCAGCTGATGCTGAGATTATTGCTGTTACTACAAATATTATCAAAACAGCTGGTTTGAAAACAGGAGAATTTGTTTGTGTGATTAATAGTAGAGATTTGTTACAGAATTATATTGAGTTTCTAGAAATTACCAACCATTTAGATGTTATTAGAATATTAGATTCCAAAGATAAATTCGTCCAAAACGCAATTGAAGAGGATTTAAAGAAGAAAGGATTTTCTGCAAATGAAGCACAAGAACAAGCACAGAATCTAAGAACCATTTGGCAGCAAGATATTAACATCGAAAAAGAATATCCTAACATAGAGAAAAATTCTGTTCTTTCTACTTATCTCTCCAAGCTACATGAACTTGAGGAACAAGTTGTTAAACAAGCTTTAGAAGAAGCTAGCCTTAATCCACAACAGATTACTAAAATCTATAATTTTTCACAAATAAAAGGCAAGCCACAAGATGTAATTGTCGAATTGAGAAAACTAGAAATGAATGAACAAATCACTCAAGCAATTGATAATTTAGAAGAACTCATAATATTTCTGAAAATGTTTGGGGTGGAAGAAAACTGCGAGTATGATATGTCTATTGCACGAGGTTTGGATTATTATACTGGGATTGTTTTTGAATTTCTTGATCGAACTGGTTCTGTTGCGAGAGCAATAGCTGGTGGAGGAAGATACGACAAACTAGTTGATGATTTAGGTGGTGGAAGGATTCCAAGTACAGGAATAGGTATGGGTGAGACTGTACTCCATTCTATACTCAAAGCATTGGATAGAACTCCTCCCTATTCACATCCTTCACAGATTTATGTAGGAATGATACCTGGCGATATTTTACAGCAAACCGCTGAAATCGTTAGAACTCTACGAAAGAATTATTCAGTTTTATTCAATCCTTTTGGTTGGAACTTAAAGAAACAACTTGAGGATGCAAATAATCGATCTATTCCTTTAATGGTCATAGTTGGTAAAAGAGACCTAACTGAAAACAAAGTAACTTTGCAAGATATGAAGACCGGGGAACAAGACGCTGTACTAGTTTCTGAACTTGAAAGTAAGATAAGAGAGAAGCTTTAACTTTTTTCCTACTTTTCAGCCTTTAAACAAAACAGATTTATTGCTTTCTTTTTTCTGAATATCAATGACAGTTGCTTTACACAACTACTTGAAGTCAATACAACCAAAGGAACTGCTAGCTCGTACAAACGATTCAAAGAAATTCACAGACATGCTGACTCATCTGGAATTGAGTACAGAGCTAACTGTTGGGAATTTTGTTGAATACATGATAGTGGAGAGTAAGAAACTGATTAATAAGGAAAATAGAAAAGAAGCCTTAATTATCTTAAAACATGTCAAACCTTTACTTCCTAAAGTACATGATAGCTTAGCTGCATTCTTTTATCTAACTTTGGCAGATTCTTTTATGCTAGCAAATGATTATGAGGGAGCTAAACAATCTGTCAATAAAGCAAATGCCATTGCAAATAAACTGAATGACCCACGATTACAAACTAGAGTTCTAAATATGCTCTTTGTGATTCATCGAACTGTTGGAAAAGACAAAGCCATGGGGTATCTGTTAAAATCAAAAGAAATATCAGAAGCAAATGAATTCTATGATAATATCGTTTTCTGTAATGTCAATATTGGGTTGATGCATTATTTTAACAAAGAAATCAACAAAGCAGCTGATTATTGTGTTGAGGTTATTGATATTATACACTCCAATCCATATCCTGATAGCAAATTAGTCATGCCAATGGATTTTTTTCTACAAGTATTTTCAGAGAATCCAGAACTAGTAGTGGTAGATAAGTATCAGAATGCCATTTTAGGAGGCGTAAAACTTGTTTTAAAAGCAATCAATCTTTTCAAGAATGATTATGAAGCAACAAGAAGACTCTCGATATTAGTTAGTTTCTTGAAATTATCAGCGAAAATTGTAGAACCAATCTTAAAGGAGCTAGATAATTTTATTGAGAAATTAAGTAACACAAAGAAATCTATTTACTATGCGGCTTTAGCTAGTGGGATCGCTGATTACAAAGATTATCAATATGCTCTCATCTTTTTTGAAAGAGCAATGGAATTTCTTCAACATACTAAAGATGATAATCAGAGAATCATAAAGAAGAATTATGCCTACACACTCTCTTTGGTGTTAGGAATTTCAATGCTATATGACCTACAATCATCACCACAAACAACACAAATGCTGAAAAATTTAGGGATAAAGACCAACACAGATAATCTAGCAGCTAAAGCAGACAAATTTATTTCCTTCAAGAATGCAGTAAAAGATTCCGATGCTGCCTTCGGTATTAGTAGAGAACTGATTAAAGATAAACTAATTCCAAGTATTAAAGATCAATATGAAGTTCAGAGATCTATAACTAATTTCCGCTATTCCAACTCTAGAGAAGATATCTTAGAAAATCTGGAGGTTTTTGTAATTAATACTATAACAGTTGATGATGAGCATGAATCTTTGCTTTTAGTAGGAACAACAATGGATGAGAAGGAACTTAAGAAGAAGAAAAAAGTCTTCTCAGGTTATCAGATTATTGGTCATATTATTCCACCATCATTAAAATCTGTAAAACACATAGAAGATTATGATATAGAATTTCTAAACAATCTAATGAGATCTCCTCAAAAATTCAAGAAAATAGAATTATTGCTAACAGCTGATGAGATAAATACAACATTTATTAGATTATTATAGGATTGAACATTAACTACTGAACATAGCAACTATGGACTGTTTAAGCATATTGATTTTTTCAGGAGAGTAATCATACTTTTTCATTTCTTCGATAGCTTTGTGCATATAATCTTTAGCCTTAGGCTTTTTACCTAACTCGAAATATATTCTACCGATTAAAATAGAAATAGGAATAATTTGTTCTTTATCATTCTGCTTTTTGTAATAGTTTAACGCTTCTTGGAAGACATCAAGCGCTTCATGATACTTTGATTGTGAAATTAGAATATGACCAAGATCATGTTCAGTCTCGGCTTTTTTGTCAAACTGCTTAATTTTCTTGAAAAGCAAGATGGCTTTTCTATATGCATTAATGGAATGCACAGGATGTTCTGAATATTGTGTTAAATCAATTTGGTAGGTGAGAGCTAGTCCTCTCCATGAGTCTGCAAGTTTTTCCATGTTATTTAAGGTAGTAAAGACTTCAATAGCTTCTGCAAGGTTTTGTTTACTTTTCTTAAAATCCCCTTCTTCTCGATAGAGGATTCCTAGAACCAATGCACATTCACCTATCATCTGAGGATTGTTTAGTTCTCTAAATCTGTGGAATGCAAGGGAGTAGAACTGTCTGGCTTGGGAAAATTGGCTAATGTTCTGATAAGCTTGAGCTGTTAAAAATAATGCTTGAGCTGACTGCTCTTTCATACCAATTGAAGAAAAAATCTCTTGAGCATAAATGAGGTCCTTGATGCAATTCTGGTAGTTTCCGTCTTCGAAATCTTTTTGACCTCTCAAAAAGAATTGTTTAGCACTACTCGCTTGATTATTCATTTCTTGGAACCCCTAGCCATCTCGGACTTTTTCCTACCTTAATACTAGTAAGTAGTAATATATACTTTCTAATAGTTTTATCCGCAGAACAGAATATAAAGACGAAGAAAAAAAAGTGACAAGTTAGGCTTCGTAGAAAAGTGGTTGTTCTTCAAAGCTCTTGTTGACACTATCCCAGTTAATCTCTCGAGCTAAAGTTCTTTTTCCAGCATCGATAATATTATTGACTCGTCGGGCATGTATCATTTCATTTGCTTTTCGTGTCAAAGATCTTCGCTGGTAAGTTGGTTCAGGACTAGCTACAGACATTGCAGTTCTTGCTAGTTTTTCTGCGAGAATTCCAATCAGTACTTTCTCACCTTTAACAAATTCAACTAGTCTAAAAACTTCAGGATTGAGTTTGTTTTCGTAGAAAGCTTCTTCTGGAACAATAATTTTTATCTTTTCTCTAAAACTCTGAGAGATGAAACTCTTAGCAATACTTAATACTCCAATAACTGGGTCAAGAAATTCAGTTGGGAATTGGATGGGAGCTTCAGAATAGAATGTTGTAGGTGGCGCTTGTTCTTCAGTGTAGAAAGCTGAGGATTTATCTAGTATCTGTTGAGATTCAATTACTCCACTGATAACGAAGTTATCCTCACGGTAGGCATCATAAATCTCTAAACCTATACTTATTCCTGAGACACTAATTAGTAATATTTCATCTAAAATTAATCTTGACCAAGCATCAATTGGAACAGTTTTCTTAACTTGAGTTTTCTTATAAGTTGGTTGTTGTTTCTTTTTGAATTTCGAAAATAGTTTTGCGAAAAAGCCTACAGGTTTGGGTTTTTCTTCAAGTTCCATCTTTTCCTCTATGATCTCTCGTTCCTCTTTTGCCCTGGTTAAGACATCAATCTTGGGTAGAATGTTCTTGTAAGATTCCAAAGCTCCTATGTCCTCTAACTTGAGTTTTAGTAGAGATTCAATTTCTCGAAGGTTGATATCATCCAATGGGCTTAGTATCCCAATCCATCCTTCTGCTGTCTCTGTCTTTGCATGTACTAAAAAGAAGTTTAATTCAGAAGAGAGTGATTCAAGCCTACTCCCCATTCTGATATATTTCAATAAATGAGGATAATCTCCACTAAGTAGTTGAGATGCTTTTTTGAACTCTTTACCTAACTGAGATGATTTAAGGATTGGAAGAAGTGATTCAAACTTCTCTCCCTTTGTCTCGCCGTCTTTCCAAGTGAAATAGTAAAACATGGTTGATTCATTGAAATAAGGTATTGGAACAGCTTGATTCGGTTCTCCTTCTGTTTCATCTATGAAGCGTCTAGCTATGATTTGTGCGATAATGCCATTATCCTCAGATTGTAGGATTTTTTGCATGCCTTCCCATTTTTTGTTGGTTGTTGAAAAGATATTTAGACACAAAGCAGTCTCTGTAAGAGTAGAGATCCACCATAATGGAATGTAGGAAAGCTTTTCCCGAACAAACCTCAAAAGATGCCTTGTATAATAATCTGCAACTAATGCTGCAGCTATATGTTTAGCAACCCCTCTATCAAGCATGTAGTAGTATCTCTTTCTTAGAATTGATGTTACTTTATATGTGAATGCAACTATGTGTGTTACTTCATTCCATATATCTTCTCTTGGCAAGGATAACTTTGACCAAAATTCAATGATTTCTTTTCTTCTAGCTGTATCTTCAAGTTCAAACTTAACATCCGACGATGTAATAATATAATCAGCAGTATATAGTGCTGAAACAATAAGAGTTGTAGATCCGGAAGTTCCTGCTTCAAACTCCTCAATCAAGTCCTTACTCATAGTTTGATAGCGATCAAACTGAAGCTTAAGATTATGTACTCTTTGAGCCTCCTCATATTCTTTTTCTAAAAATTGCTGAATAACATCTATCATTACAGATATTAAACATATTTAGAAATTAAACTTATCGCAATAGGGAACCTTTATCTTGCAATAAGACAATTACAAATTGCGTGGATAGTGATGTAGGTTTTACCGTTGGAGCATTATCTCTAATATGCTATGAAAATAACGGCACCACTGAATCTGCGCATTACATTATTCCAATTTGACTTTTTTATTTTGCTTATTCCAATAAGATCTGAAAATGAAATTGGTTTTAGATTCAATAGGTAAGTGTTGTATCTGTTCTGTCCATTTTTTGACTTTCTTTATACTCTTGCTAAATGCATCCACTGTAATTTTCTCCATTTTCTTTAAGTCAGCTTCAGAAGGTTTTCCTTTTACTTTAGTTATAATTTCATTAACCTGTTTTGAAAATTCTTTTTCTAGATTGTCTTTTTCTTGTTTAATAACACCAAATCTCTTCTGATAATCCATACAAACTAATCTCTGTAATTTCTCATTTATCCACCAGAATGCAGTTACATCAAAAATCGCTTCTGATGTTTTTGGATTCTTTTTAAGCCCTGGTTTGGGGAAGAAGATGGGTTTGAATGTACTAATACAAGGTACTGAAGATCCAGTAACCCAATGTACTTGGAGATTTTTCTTAATGTGTGAAACAACTGTACCAGTAGTTTGATCTGGAATTGTAAAGTTAATTGAATGATGACATGGGCTGCTAGCTTTTGCCTTATCGGCTGACCATGTAGCTTCTTTTTCTTTAGGAATATTATGATCTCTGAATACAGCCATAACATCTTCTGGAGTAATTTTGCCTTTATTTCTTAGTAATAATGCTGTAGTGCATTGTTGTCTTTCGATACCTTTTGTGAATTTATGAGACCTAGGGCTGTTCTCAGTTAGAGCATGATAAGGCCAGAACTTAGGAATGAAATCATTGGCAAAATGAAAGTCTTCTTTGGATTTGGAATATCCTTTTGCTACTGAATCTTTTATCAAGTCTGGATGTATTAAATCGTATTTACTTCCAATAGTTAATGAATTGGATATAGTTCTGATATCTTTAACCTTCTCAGCTATCCAATATTTATCAGCTGTTTCCAAAACCCATGCTTCTTTCGAATCAGCAATAATGAATGAGTTATGATAATCCCTTCCTATTACATTGTATGAGCATTGCCCCCCTTGACCATGCTTCTCAAGTAAATCAACAATTGTAGTTAGTGCTTCTTTGGCAGTCTTAGTACGTTCAAGAGCAAGTCTCATCATATCCATACCTAGCAAGCCAATGTCTCTGATAGGTTCTTTACTCCAGACTGCTTCATTTCCCATAGTAACACCATGTTCATTTGCTCCCATCTCACAGCCCCACATCCAGAATGGTTTTAAGAGTAAAACATCAAAGGTCTGTTCAACTTGAGGTATCGAAATGTAAGTGCATTTCACCTTAGAATTGGGTTTGTGTTTCTTTCCCTTGATATATTCAATATTATGACATTCATTTGCGACTCTATTAGAGTTCTTACCAAAAATCACACTTTTGTCTTTAGTTGAATTACCTACAGCTACAACAGTATCACACATAGTAGTGGACATAGGAATGTAGTCATAAAAAAAAGTTTGCACCGATTCAACTAGAAACGATGGACTAACTTAGCAATTGTCTTCATACCAATTACAAAATCGTCTAAGGTGATATTTTCATTAGGTGCATGGGCATTAGAATTGGAATTACCGCATCCAATAGATATGCATGGAACACCCTCAAAAAGATACATTGGTCCTGATCCTCCAACCATAGGCCATATGATGGGGTCATGTCCTTCTATTTCTTTAATAACTTCAACAACAGTTGCTGCAAATGGGTCATTAATTGAAGTTTGAGCTGCTTCATATCCATCCCAGTCAGTTATTTCAATATGCTGGAAGTTGTTCTTATCCCAGAAATTCCTTATCTTCTTAATCAGATCTTTAGGATCTTGACCGGGGACTAATCTGAAATCTACTTTAGCAAATGCTTCATTTGGTGTGACAGTTTTGCCACCAGGTCCCTGATATCCGCTCCAAAGACCACAGATGTTACAAGTGGGTTCAAGGAAATACTTCTTTTTCATATCCATCCCAGTCAAATCCATTCTGAATTCTTCAATACCAAAATTTTCTTTGAGAAGATTTTCTTTGAGTTCGAAATCCTCGATTATCCTCATATCTTCAGCTGAAGGAAGCGGGATGTTACTATAAAATCCAGGGACTTGTATTCTATCGTTCCTATCTTTGAGCAATGATAAGGCCCAACTAAGTTCATATGCAGCATTATTTACAAATTGAGTATATCCACTGTGAACATCTCTACCAATTGTTTTTGTTTTCAGATGAACATAGAGAATACCTTTCACACCAAGATACACCTGTTGAATCCCGTCACCATCTCGTCCACCAAATTCCCATATACATCCATCGGCATCTGAAATGAATTCTTTGTTGTTCTTGACGAAATCTTCCAAGTTAGGAGAACCTACTTCTTCTTCACCTTCTATTACGAATTTTATATTTACTGGGGTTTTTCCGAAAATCTTATTGTAAGCTTTGATTGCTTGTAATCTGCATATTATCTCTCCTTTATTATCAGAAACACCTCTAGCAAAGAGCTTTCCATCTCTTACGGTTGGTTCAAAGGGAGGAGAATCCCAAAGATCAATGGGATCTTCTGGTTGAACATCATAATGGTCATAGAAGAGAAGAGTTTTTTCGGCTCCAACATCCATCACTGCACAAAAGACTGGGTTACCAGCAGTTTCTGCTAGGAAATAACTAAATCCTGCTTCTTCAAATATCTTAGTTAAGAATGCAATTGCTTCTGGTCCTCCAGTTTTTTTAGCTGCGATACTGGGGATTTTGAGGAGATCAGATAACAATTTAATAGATTCTTCTATGTTTTCTTCAATTAATCGATAAACGTCTTCTAAAGTCATAAATTTCAAGATGACATCTGTTAAGTGTTTTATATTTTTATCCCAAACACTATAAAATAATTAATCCAAAATTATTGTAGAATTTCTTGAGTTGAGAGATACTTAACAGCTAATTCATATTGATTTGGTTTATCAACATCCATTGCTACTTCTGCAAAAGGAACTATTAGACTTGTACCTCTAATCCCAAGAGCACGCTTGAAGATTTTTTCAGCTTCCTTTAAGGTAAGTTTCCCTTTCATTGCTTTGATAGCTTTGAAAGGTGATAAGAAGAATACAATCAAGAAGAAGTTCTTTCTTTTTTCTTGTATTTTTTGTAGTTTTCTCTTGGCTTTAGGAAATTTACTGCATCTAAATAAGTATAAATCGCCTGCACAAATTCTTGTTCTATTAAAGTCATAATATGATCTTCCACATTTTGGGAAGGTTTCTTCCATCAATTCCTTAGTAACTACAGACTG
>CAZPXJ010000053.1:11375-18129 GCA_964590855.1 uncultured archaeon | reverse complement strand
CCCTTGCACCACTAAGTCAGTGCTTGGGGTTATAATTAAAACATTCAAATTAAACACCATTCTATTGATATAACCAGACCTTGACTTTAAATCTTTAACTATTTGTATAATTCCTTCAAGACTGTAACTGCTGGATTAAAGCAGACAATGTTTCTAGAAAGATCTGTATTTCTTCCTTTGTATTATATAGATGCGTTGATACTCTAACAATATCAGAGAACTTGAGTTCATACATGAATAAGTGAGAACAGAGAGCTCCACTTCTTACTTGTATGTTCTTCAAATCCTCAAGAACAAGAGCAAAATCATGCGCTTCTATAATCTCACTTCCAAAGGAGATGATTGTACCATATTCAGCATTTTCTAATTTCATTACTTCTATCCCTTCAATCTCAGACAATCCTTTTCGCAGAAGAACACCTAATTTCTTTTCATGTTCTTGAATCTTGGAGAATCCTACTTCTGATAGGAGTTTCATACTATTCACCATTGAAGAAATATTTGCTAGATTGATCAGACCTGTTTCAAATTTCGATCCTGAAGAATTCAACAGGTAATACTCCTCTTCTAAAGTGATAATTGACCCTCCACCTACAATTAGAGGATTCATCTCTTTGTAGGTTTCATTTGATGTTACTTGGAAGGCTGTTCCTTGAGGTCCTAGAGCTCCTATACATCCTGAAGAGATTACGATGTCAGGTAGAATGTTATCAAACAGAATTTCCTCATGTCCCACAGAATAACTAATATCGACTATGAACGTTGCACCACTATCTTGGCAGATTTTAGCAATTTCAGACCAGTTTCTTATTACACCATTTGTTGCAGTTAAAGAGGATAAAAGAAGAATATCTTCTTTTGAGTTGATTTTTTCATTTATCTTATCCAGTACATCTATTTCATCTTTTGTGTTCAAGTACTCTATCTTCGTTCCTAAATCATTGTTTACACGAATTGCAGGGGCAATAACAGAGTGTTCTTCCAATACACTTGTAACAATTTTCCTGTTTTTTATTTCAGGAAGAGAATAGAGCGCATTTGTTAAGATAACCTCTCTCGATGGGAAAAATGAAAGTTGTATTGGTTCTACTTTGAATAAATTTGCAAGTTCTCTTCGGTTAGTTTCTAAGAGAGAGTTTGCTTGAGAAATCTCATTATACATACCTCTAACTGGAACTCCACCTCCATCTTTGTAGAATTTAGTAATTGTATCTATTGAGGATAAAGGCATTTTACCTATGGTTGCAGAATCAAGGTAAATTTGATTAGGTTTGATGTTAAAATCGATGCCGAAACGATTGATAGATGACATGGTTCTTTTTCTTTTTCTCTATTCTCTATTAAAATCTTACTCGTTCAGAAAACAAAAGGTTTCTAAATATAGATAGTAATTGCATTATGGGAATGATCGGAAGGCATTTGGTGAAGCAAAAAGCTGTGCCAGAAAGAAGCTTAGGTGACCTATTACTTCTAAATCTCTGACATTATTGAGTTCAAGGTTTCTAGAAACTTTTCAATATCGTTTTCAGAATTGTAAAGATGGGTTGAAACTTGAACTAGTGATTCTTGTTTTATCTCATCCATAAATAGGTGGGAACATAAAGCACCACTTCTAACAAATATATTCCCTAAATCTTCAAGAATAATTGCTATGTCATGTGCATCTATCTCCTCACTCTTGAAGGAAATTATGGGTCCATATTCTAAATTTGGTTGTTGGATAATATCTATCTTGTTAGTTTCCTGTAATCCTTTTTTCAGAAATTTATGGAGGTTATTCTCATGATTTACAATAGTCTCAAATCCAATCTTGGATAAAGAATCAATACTATTTGCTAAAGCAGAAATCCCTCCTATATTGAGCGACCCAGGTTCGAATTTTGTGATATTAGATGACAATTTATAGTCGTTTTTGTCAAGTGAGATTATCGATCCTCCTCCAACAAGAATGGGGTCAAATCTCTTTATCATTTCGTCAGATAGAATCTGAAAAGCTGTTCCTTGGGGTCCTAAAGCACCAATATTGCCAGAAGCAATAGTAGCATCTGGCATAATTCTGCTGAAATCATAATTTTCATGACCTATTGAATTACTTATGTCCAAGATTAAAAATATTGATGAATCTTGTGCAATTTTGACTAGTTCTTGCCAGTTTCTCTTTACTCCCATTCCTAGAGTAAGGGTTGAAAGTATGATGGCTTTAGTCTTATCTGTTATCTTCTCTTTGATAGAATTGACCAAATTATATTCATCTTCTAATGTGACATAATTGATGTCAGTCTTTGTTAATATCCTTAATTTGTAAATCGGCGCAAGTATTGAGTGATCATCTAATGTACTTACTATGATTTCATCATCTTGGTTAAACAAACCTGACAAGAGCAAATTTGTCATTGCAGTTTCTCTTGAAGGAAGAAATGCGAGGTTAGAAGGATTTACTGAGAATACGTCAGCAATGGTTGAACGAGAATTTTCTAACATCTTGTTAGCGTTCATAGATTTTTTATGTGTCCCTCTATTTACTCCAGATCCTAATTCTGTGTAAAACCGATTCATTATTTCAAGAGAAGAGTTAGGAACCTTAGCTGCTGTAGCAGAATCTAGATAAATTTCATTTTCATCAAAATGAAAATCTAACCCAAAACTGTTCCTAACGACCATTGGGTGAGATAAAAACTCAAATATTTTAAACTTTGTTTCCAAACACCATTTTTTTAAAGAACTTCAGTTTCTCTACACAAGATGCAAGAAGATTCAATACCTATAAACGCAGATTTTTTGAAAGATGTCCAAAAAATAAGCAAGAATCTTGACAAGATTATTATAAAAACCTCTCAGAAAAATATGACTGGAATTGAGAATCTCATTTGGGTTGTAAGAGCGGATTTAGAACTGCTAATTGTTAAATTCAAAGTGGTATTGGAGAAAGATAATGGAATTGAAAGGTGGCAGAAAACTTTTCTGGCTAACCATAGAGGAACAGGCTCCATTTCGAAAGCAATTGTGATTCTCAAAGGAGCAGTAATGAATCATCAGGATACTCTGGCCTTATACAAGAAAAATCCTGATGAATGCTACAAATACTTCTGGAAGCTCAAGGAAACAATTTCTTCAATCATGGCAGCTTTTGAGGAAAAAAAGATCTATAATTCTGCATATTTTGATAATGATGATGAAGTGTTCGAAATTTGATCATAATCAGTCTTTTTTTGAGTAGACTAAAGAAATATTAAAAACATGACATGTTCTCTGTTACTTGATGATTTCAGGTTCGTCCGAATTTATGGAAGATAAAGATAAGATTAGAGAGGCATTGAGATTACAACGATATATTTGTCCACATCGAGAGATAAATTATCCATGTGTAATATGCAAGGATTGTAGAGAGATGGATTTGAAGCAATTTCCTCTTAAGAATGGTTTTATCGAAAAAACAAGAAATTCTAGTTTAATTTCTTTAATTTTGGAATTAAGAGATCCATTTGATGATATGCTTTTGAAAAGGTTGAGTTTAGCTTTGTATGAATCAACTGGAATTGTTCAAAAAGAACCTGAACCAGGATTTTCGATTACTTTCTATATCTCGGAAGCACTTCTCGAAAAAATTTCTGAAATTGAGAAGTTAATAGATTTTATCTCTGATTTTCAACACAAATTCCTCTCAGAAACTATTGCTGCTAGAAGTGCTTTAAATACCTGGGAAAGGAATACAACTAAAAGGTTGCTTTGGGATATGAGTATCCAGTAGAAAAATAACTACGATACACTTTTCCAAAACAAATTCAGTTTGTCTGCATAGTTCTTTACTTCATGCATTTCACCAGTAGAAACTCTCCTTCCTATCTCTGGAAAATTATCTGTCTGGAGAACTTTATAGTCAGGATGATACTGAGCCATAATATTGATTAAAGGTGTTCTTAGATTCTCGCTAATCCAATCTAAGATAGGTATAGAACAGCATTTAGTGTGAGACGGCATTACAAGATGACGAATTATATACTCCCCGCTTCCTCTTTCTTCAATCATCTTCATATTTCGCTTTAGTACATCCCAATAAACTGGAGCTTTAGAATATTTGGTTGCACATGCATTGTTGCTATATTTCATATCTGGTAACCAGATGTCAAAAATATCTGAGATTATTTTCATACTTGTTTCAGTTAAGTACATATTACTATTCCACAACATAGGAACGTTAACTTGTGTTATCAAAAGAGCTTCAAATATGTTGTGAAGATTAGGTGTTGGCTCTCCTCCCACAAAATTAATGTTTCTCGCATGTTGCTTAACTAAAGAATAGAACATGCTTGCTAATTGAATTGCTGACGTTCCTCTTCCCTTGAATCTTTCTAGATTGAACTCATGGCTGATATCCCAATTTTGGCAGAATTGACACTCAATAGTACAACCATAGAAGAATATTGTGCCGCTAGGTATAATAGGACTCTCTTCACCCATATGAATAAATGAAGAGCTAATATGTGCTTCCCTATCTACTCCACACTTTCCAACTTGACCTTCAGATCGATTAGATTTACATCTATTCTCACAATACTCACATGAAGATAGTATTTTATTCAAAAGAACAGACTTTAATTTCAAATAGTTATTGCTTTGCAATTCTTCTTCATTGTGTTTAGCAAAGATTTCTTTTTCAACTTCTTCTATTGGAAGAACTTGTTTCTCTACTAGCCATTCAACAAACTTTGGGTGATAGTATTCATGGATTTTCATCAAATCTTTTTTATCCTTAAACTCATCAAAGGGAACATGAAACAATCTAGCCAATTTGTATCTTGGAATACGTTTTCCTTCGTATATTTCTCTATAATGAACCAATCTTTCCTTTAACTCAACTTGTTGCCAAATTGACACAACTTCTCCACGAAGAGGCCACATCAAGTAAAGGTTAGTTTTAGATTAAAAATACTTTTTGCAAACTTTTGTTATTAACCCCATTAGACAAAATGGGATAAAAATCAAACCAACTGAACTTTATTTGACAGATATACATAGCGATAGTCTAATTTAAATTTCCTAGGTTAGTTTGAGAAACTTTAATAATGGATTTCAAAGAATAACTTGAAGCCAATGTCTCAAACTTTGCACGAAGCTGAATATTACGATATACTTGATGAAGATAACTTAGTTATTCAGTGTAAACTATGTCCAATTGAATGCACACTATTAATGGGAGAAAAAGGGAAATGTTTAGCACGAAAGAACATAGATGGTAAGCTCTATACTCTAACCTACGGTGCAACAGATATGAAAATAGATATGATTGAAAAACAACATGTCTACCACTTTCTACCAAATTCTAGAGCACAAACATTCTCAACTTATAACTGCAATCTGGATTGTGATTATTGTTCTATGCCAGATAAAGCACACCAAGATCCAGAGAAATTTATGGGTAAAAAAATGGCACCAGATCAAGTGGCAATGTTTGGAATGGCTTCAGGTTCAAGAGTTATATGTTTTGGAGAAGCAGAACCTTTAATCTCATTTGAGTGGGTGAGAGATTCTGCTAAACTTGCTAAAGAAAGAGGTTTGAAAGTTTTACTCAGAACTAATGGTTACTTTAACAAAGAACCAGTTGAAGAGATTTTAGAATATGTTGATGCAGTAACTATTGATATAAAATCAATCTCGGATGAAGGATATGCAAGTAACTGTCAAGGAGGAAGCTTCGAACACATCAAATCGATAATCAAATTGATCCATGAAAAGGATAAACTTATTGAACTCAACCTAGTTATCCATGAAAAGCTCGGAAATGGTGCTGAAGAAGCTAGGAAATTAGCTGAATGGATTAAAACAGAATTATCACCATATGTTCCGTTACATCTAGCCAGACTGTTACCAGCACATAGAGTAAAAGAGCTTACACCTACATCCACACAACTATTAGAGCAAGCTTACACCGCAGCAAAAGAGACAGGAATAGCTTTTGTTTATTTAGATAACGTACCAAATCATGATGCTAATAATACATACTGTCCAAATTGCAATGAACTTCTGATAAAAAGAACTTCCACTTCAACAGAACTATTAAGAATTTCACTAACTGGAAATTGCAATAAATGTGAAACACAGTTGAATGTTATTTTCAAATAATCCTTTTAGATTATTGATTCAACTTGGAAATCTACAATTGTAATGTTTAGTTGTCCTTCCAAAGTCTCTGTAACAAGATCAATATATCTGTAAATATCTTCATTACCATCTCTGAAAGAAGCTCGAAAAATAAAAGTAATTTCTATCCATTCCGCTTGAAAATAACCTGTTTCAAAACGTGGTTGTCTCTTAGGTTCTTTTGCAGCTAAATCCTCTTGTGTTAGATTCAAATGTAAATCAAATTCTCCCAAGTCTTCGTATTGTTCATCATCGTTAGGTTGTGCAGTTATTCCACAGTAATAATGGTAAAAACCTGAAGCAGTCATTTAGTTACACACCTTTGATGATTTAACATTTGAACCATATCAAGACTATTTTGATTTCTTGTTAGGAGCTTCTGATTTTTCCTTAGCTAAGTCTTCGAATTTCTTGGCAATAAAACTATATTCATCAGGTAATGCAGCTCTTAACACTTCATGGAAATTTGAAACCGGAATAATTTCTACTTTTCCTTTATATCTATCCTCAAGTTTCACATCACCAATATTTTGTACAGGAATTATAACTCGTTTAATACCTGCTTCTGCAGCAGCTTCGATTTTTGCAGTTGCTCCACCGATTGGAATTACTATGC
>CAZPXJ010000053.1:0-11365 GCA_964590855.1 uncultured archaeon | reverse complement strand
TTCCAAAGCAGATATTATAGCTACAGCGATGGATACGGATGCTGAATCTCCTTCAACACCTGCATATGCTCCAACAAATTGGATGTGATAATCAAAATCTGATATGTCCTTTCCTACATACTTCTTAACTAATGCAGAAACGTTTTGAACAGCTTCTCTTGCAATAATCCTCAATTGACCAGTTGCAATAATCTTACCTTCTCTTCTACTGAATGCAGGAACAACTTCTGCCTCAATTGGCATGACTATTCCTGATCTTTGATTAATGACAGCTAAACCATTTACTCTGCCTACCATTGCATCTTCAGTCTTGAAGATTTTATACAATTTTCTTGAATCAGCGTAAGAGTCACTCATTTGATTTTCTAAGGTTCGAGCAATAACTTTGGATAACCTAACGGTTTCTGCTGAAACTAAATCCTCACCGCGTTCTTTAGCAAGATCACCAGCTGCTCTAATTAAACCTCCAAGTTCTCTGAGTCTCAATGTGAGATGATCTCTTTTATCTGCTCTTCTTTGAGCTTCATATATAATCTCCTCAACAGCTTCTTTAGAAAAGTGAGGGATTTTTCGATCATTGTAAATTTCTTGAGCACAAAATCGTGCAAGTTTTCTTCGATTTTCTGGTGTATCAGGCATAGTATCGCCCATGTAGACTTCATAACCAGATCCTTGAATTCTTGACCTAAGAGCAGGATGCATATTACGAGTAGTTTCGATATTACCTGCTGCAATAAGTACAAATCTACAAGGAACAGGTTCGGACCTGACCATTGCTCCACTACTTAATTCAGATTGACCTGTAATCTGCAATTTGCCTTCTTGCATAGCGGTAAGTAGTTTCTGTTGGGTTCTCATTTCAAGTGTTCCAATTTCATCACAGTAAAGAACTCCTAAATGTGATTTGTGAATTAAACCACTTTCTACACGTTCATGTGGTGGAGTACCTAAACCACCCGAATTAGAACATAGAACTTCATTAACGAATAAATTTTGAGTGCTTGTAGTGACATTGTACAATTTTACATTTTCTACTTCTTTTATAGAAACTTTTTTTACTCTATTTTCTTCAACTTTCATTCTTCTTCCTCCGTGATTATACTGTACAATGCTTTAGGGTCTATTCTAAGTAGATGCATTGCTTTTTCAGCACTATGATTCTGTTCAATAAGTTCCTTGTATCGTTGATATTTAATTGTTCTAAATTCAGAAAGAGTACTTTTTAGTTTCTCTGATTTATATGTGCAATAATTTAGTTTGATTGTATCAACGAATTTCTTGAAATTGGAGTATTCAGTAGAAATCAAAAGTCGGATTTTTTTTCTATTTTTATTTCTACCTTTGTATATTTTTATATCTGAGCATTGAATTCCCTTAGATTCAAGATATTGTTTTATTGTTAAAACGAATTCATATCTATTATTCTCAAATTTCGACTCAGATGTTATTAGAAAATCTAATGTTTGGAGGCTCCTTTGAGATTTATGAACCTTTGGCGCTCCTAATTCACTTCCAAGAAGAGACGCAAAAAACTCGTCTTGATATCTTGGTTCAAGATATATCCATCCTGGAACATATAATTCTTGTTTTGTTTTTCTTCCTCTTGGCGCACCTAATGCTACAAGATATCTTATTATTGCTCTATTCGAGTTTTGATAGCACCAAGAATGTCCCATCTCACCCCCTTCAATTATACGTGAGTTTTCATTTTCTTCTAAATCAAATAAATCTTCTATATCTCTTTGAAAATCTTTTACTGATTTGAGTTCAGAACTGGAAAGAAATATTCCATTCATATTGTTGAAAATACCTCCATCACCGAAGAAAGTCCCCATGATTTTGCTTAATTTATTAATTTTACGATTTGAAATCGTAAGAGGTAATAAATCTCGTTCTTTTAACCAATTTATTGTTTGTATACTTTTAGGTAAATGCTTCTTAGTATACCACCATCTAAACTTAGATTCAGTATAACCTAGATGCTTAGCAAGCCTTTTATAACCCCAGTTGGGTTGCTCATGTCTTAATTTACTAAATTCAATAAATGCTTCATACTGTTTTTGGTCTTTCTCACTAAATGTTCTTACAATATCTTGTTCACTCAGTATTTCTTTTTTATTCAGATTTACTATGGTGTCATTAGGTTGGATTTTAGAAGCTTCCTTCATAACAAAATCTCTTTTGTTAGATTTTACCAATATTTTGTGTGATGGAGTTAATTTAATAGTTTTGCCATCTTCCATTTCAATTTCTACTATCTCTCCAGTATACTCATACCTATTTATGGACCACAAATCAGCAAATGTTGGAACTCCATTTTTCTCTGAAAGAATCTTGTATTCATTTTCTTCCAAAAACAAAGCTTCGTAATTATTCTCATCTCTTTTCAAAACTTTTTCTTGATTTTTCATCATTAATTGATCTACGAATTCATCTATCAAGAATGTCTGCATTTTTCCTTCGGATGTCTGTAATAAGATATTTTGTCGTTCAAAAAATGATTGAAACGGATCATGTCTCACGTCTCCTAGTAATGCTCCTGCATGGCTACCAGTTGAATCATTAAATGGTGCTTTGTCCATCTTGTTATTATCTACAAGCAATTTTGGTACCAAGGATTCAGTTCTTGATCTTGACTGATTAAGCATAAAGAATATGAAAAATCCCACAAACATTGCCATTAAAAGAGTTGTAGGTTGTTGATCAGGACGACCAGCTGTTGCAATAAGTGCATAACCAATGATAGCTAATAGAATAGCAATCGAAATTATGAACCTCTTATTTCCACTTTTTCTAGCGACTTCAGCATCCATTTCAACCTTTCTGGAACCGTGTCCAGCAGGTAAAGTTGCAATTCTAGGTTGATTAGGATATTTAGGATTTGCGATACAGAGAATATCGACTAGATCTTCCTTGGGAAGAAGTTCTGCCATGGCTTGTCCCAGCATACTCTTGCCTGTACCAGGCTCTCCGATTAGTAGCACATGTCTTCGTTGTAGAGCAGCTTTCTTGATTATCTCGGAGGCAGTTTCTTGACCTATTACTTGATCAATCAATCGAGGAGGTACAGAGATTTCACTTGTATCTTTGAAATATATGTCAAGAATTTGTTCTTTTTCAGTTTTGGCTTTATTCTTTCCGCCACTTCGTGTTCCAGAGGCCATAATTATCACAAATAATCCTAGGATTAATTTCAATTGAAAGGGGTTATGTGCGTTAATAAATATATGTTTTTGGTCAAAATTCCAAGGATAAAAGGATTTTGAATTTGCTTTTAATAAACATGAAAATGCTTTAATTTGGATGTTTATTATTTCTTAATAACGATGAAAATTTTAGCTGGTCCTGCTTCTATCGAATTAAGTAAGAGGATTGCAGAAGATATAGATTTACCCTTGCTAATTTTGGAAAGTAAACAGTTTACAGACGGTGAAACTTATTTACGAATAAATGGAGAAGTAGAAAACGAAGAAGTTCTGATTATCCAGAATACTTTCCCAAATCAAGAAAAAAGTCTTCTTGAAATAATGTTAATTGCATCTACTTTGAAAGAATATGAAGCGACAAAAGTATTTCTTCTTGCACCATATCTTTGCTATGCACGAGCCGATAGAAGAAGAATAGAAAAAGAAGTTATATCGCATAAAATAACTCTTGAAATGCTCTATAAATCTGGAGTAGATTCAGTTTTAACTTTTAATGTACATAACAAGGAAGCATTTACTTCACTAATTCCTGAGTTGGAAAAATATAACATCAGCGTTTTATCTTTGATCAAAGAATATCTCCAAGATTTGGTGGATGAGAGTTTTATGATTGTAGGACCAGACAAAGGAGTAACTGATGAATTAGCGTTTTTCTCTGAAGAGTTGGGGATTTCTTCCGGTCATCTAGAAAAATATAGAGATCCAGAAACACACGAAATAACCATGAAGGATTTAGGATTAGATTTGGAAAATAAGAACATCATACTTTTTGATGATATTATAACCTCAGGTGGAACAGCAATAGATGCCTGTAAACTGATTCTTAGTAAAAAACCAAAATCATTGATTTTCATTGTTATACATGCTTTAGCTAAAGAAGAAGTATTTGCTAAGTTTGATGAAATTGGAGTACATAAAGTAATTTCCACTAATACAATACCAAGATTAGATATTGAACAAATAGACATTAGTTCAGTAGCTTGTAAATTTATTCAGGACAAATTCTTATGAAAAAATATCTCGCTTTTGTTTGTGGACATTTTCTTCCTATTGGCTTCGAAGAATTTTATGCGTGTTTAGAAGCTGAAGGAATTAAATACAAAAATGTCCAAGAAAAAGAGCAAATAATCATTTTTGAATCAGAAGAAGATCCGACTTCAGCAGCTGCAAGATGTGCATTTTTACATGCATTGATATTACTTACCGATACTGGTGAAATAAATGAGGGAACAATCAATTTTACTGCTCAGCATAATTATCTAGAACTGCAATCCACGAAAACATTTGCAGCAAGAGTTCGTAGAATAGGAAAAAAGAAGATAAACATTCAATCGGTAAACTTGGAACGATTAATTGGAACATATGTCTATTATAAGTATGAAAACAATAAATTAGTTGCTGATCTTAAGAATCCAGAATACCTGTTCTTAGCTATTCTATTTGAAAAGAAACTGTTTTTGGGTTTAGAACTGTGGTCTCAGGATAGGAAGAAATATGCTGTAAGAGAACCAGGAGAAAGGGAATACTTCAGACCTGGAGCAATGAGAACAGATTTCGCAAGAGCAATTGTTAATCTTTCAAGAGTCAAGAAGGGTGATACTTTTTTTGATCCATTTTGTGGTGGTGGAGGATTTCTTTTAGAAGCATATGAATTAGGTGCTTATTCAATAGGGAGTGATTTAGATATTTTTGCTGTTCAAGGATCTAAGGAGAATCTATCACAATTTGAAAACTACAATACTTCAATTTATCGTGGAGATTCTCGTTTTCTCGCAATCAAAGAAGTTGATGCTATTGCTACAGATCCACCTTATTCAACACAATCCTCAACTCATGGGTTGAAAGTTCTGGATTTAGTCTACGATTTTCTACTTGATTCCCGAGAGGTACTCAAACCTGATAAGTATCTCGTATTTAGTACTCCCGCTTCGCTTTCTCCTGAGAAGATAGTAGAAAAAACTGATTATGAATTGGTAACATTGATAGATTGTGTGATCCACAAATCTTTAACAAGAAGAATTTTAGTACTAAGGTGATAAGATGTCTGATGAGATGACAATTACCTTTCTTGGTACATCCTCTGCTCCTCCACAGATTGAAAGAAGACAGAGCTCTATAGCTATCAAATATAGGGGGAATCTTTTGATTGTTGATGCAGGAGAAGGTACTCAAATTGAAATGCTCAGAAATAAAATAAGTCTCCGTAAATTGACGATTCTACTCACGCATTTACATTCTGACCACACACTAGGTTTGATCGGAATTTTAACAACACGAAATTTCTTTAACATTAAAACCCCTGTAACTATTATCGGTCCAACTTGGACTTCCCAGTTTCTGTCAATCTTGTTTCTAGCTTATAGATTCAAACCTGAATTTGAGATATCAGTTCTTGAAACAACTGGTGGAAAAGTTTTGGAGAACAAAGATTTACTTGTCGAATCATTCCCAGTAAAACATTCTATAGAGAGTGTAGGTTATAGGATTGAAACACAACCTAAAACTGGGGAGTTTAACCCAGAAAAAGCAAAAGCACTCGGTATACCAAAGGGTAAACTATGGAAACAACTGCACGAAGGTAACTCGATAGAACTCGAAGGAATAACAATTAATCCAGAAGAAGTAATTGATAAACTCTCTTCAAAAAGCTTGAAAGTTGTTATTACAGGAGATACTGAATTTGACGAGAAAGTAATTGAAAACTCAAGAAAAATTGATTTATTAATTCATGATTCAACCTACCCACCAGAAGAAAGAGAAAGAGCTGCAAAATACAGTCATTCTACCTGTATTGATGCTGCAATGATTGCGAAAAAAGCTAAGGTGAAGCAATTGGTTTTAACCCATATCTCTCAGCTGCATTCAGATTTGGAATATTCTCTAGCTGAAAGTCAAAAGATATTCCCTCAAACTATCTTAGCTCATGATGGTTTGATAATCAAACTGAAAGCTAAAAATTGAAAATCTCGTTGAATTTTCTGTTTTTAAGTATTTTTCCTTCAAATGTTTCTGGAGTAAACCAATTTAGGAACTCCTCGGTATCTTTGGTTTGAATGATAAGTTGTAAATTTCCAAGTGACGATGTAGTATCTCTAGTTACCACAACGATTTTGTTAACAGTTAAAGCTTGTTTATGGATATTGAAAATGATTGTTCCTTCTTGAGGATAGATAGAGGCACACCTTCGTACAGTGTCTAAAACCTCATTCTGTCTAATAGATAAAAAGAATGGTTTAAGACTGTCAATTTTGACTTTATCAGAAATTAAAAAAACTTTATCATCAATTTTTGTTTCAGATAGTTCAGGTAAATAACCCAGTAAATTCTTGATAATCAATTCAATTTTGGTTTTATCTTCAGTGGAATAGAAGGGAACTTTAAGTGTTATATTAAGTGTCAAAACCTTCATCCCTCTAATTCTTTTAATAGGCTAAGAGATTTCTTCCTGAAATGTTCTAATGATTTATTGTTGGGAATAATATAATTTGAAAATGCGATAGTTTCACCCAGACCTAGTTTCAGCTCAGACTCATCTCTTTTACTGAAATCACTTTCAGAAACTGGCGCATCTTTTCTCCCTCTAGTTTTTAATCTTTCAAATCTCAAATCTGGATCAACATGAATTGCTATAATTTCGAATCCACTTTCTAAATGTTCTTTGAAATGAACAACTTCAGCTTGGCTTCTAATTCCATCAATTATCAGATATTTCTTACCTTCAGAAATCAATTTGTCTATTGCGATACAAGTTAAGTGTGCTACAGCTGTTTCACCCATTTCTTCACGCAGTTGTAGCATATATTTTCTGCTCATCTCTGGAGTGGATTCAAACCCCTCTTCTACAACTCTAGCTCTAACAACATCCCCCATAACTACTGTTTGATAGCCTAGTTCTTCTGCGAATAGAGCAAATTCACTCTTTCCAGAACCTGGCATTCCAGTAACTCCAAGTATCTTGGTTTTGGGCTCTGTCATTTAATTCAATGATGAAAAAACATTAGTAGTTAAAAATGTTGTTAATGTCATTAAATCAACTTCTGGTAAAACTTATAAAATGACAGTAAAACCTATCACAGCAATGGTAAGAACATTCATTTCAGTAGATTTCAATAATGAAGAAATAGTTAAAAATGTTGTTTCAATTCAACAACAATTACAGATTCCAGAATCTAAAATTAAGTTGGTAAATCCAAAAATACTTCATACAACCTTGGAATTTCTAGGAGAAATATCTGAGAATGAGATTAAACAAGTATCTGAAATATTGAACGAAATAGAATTTCCTAAATTTAAAATAACAATAGGGAATCCAGGCTTACTCCCAAATGAGAAACATGTCAGAGTTATATATTGTAACATGGATGGAGATATTGAAATATTGACTGATATACAAAGGGAGATAAGAACAAAGTTGAAAAAACTGAGATTCAAAGTTGATTCAAGATCATTCAAACCCCATTTGACAATCGCTAGAGTTAAATTCATTCATAATAAGACCGAACTAATTAAAGTTATAAACAACCTTTCGGAGTTCAACTGTGGAGAGCAAGATATTGGCTCAATTAAATTAAAGAAATCGGAATTAAGTCCTTCTGGACCTCACTATACCACAATAATCGAAGTGAAAGCCCAACAAAGGTGATAAAATGAGTAAAGACAATCCAAGAGACGACTCAGCAAGTATTGAGAAAAAAGTTCTAGAGATTATTCAAGTTCAGTGGGAGCAACATGAAGAAATAAGAGAACTACTTTCTATCTTAAAAGAGAAAATATTACTGGATATAAATGCTCTTGGATATGTCGCTAGAGTTGAAAATCAAGGGTCTTTTGTAAGAAAAACATATCTCAGTGAAGATGATACTTTTGATTTACTATTAATTCTTCAAATGTCCGATAAACCAAAGGTTCATCAGATTTTGGACGCTTTGGAGAAACGATTAAAGAAAGACCGGATAAAGAATAATCCAATAGAAATTACAAAACATACTGGAAAACTACCTTATCTTAGGCTAAATGTTGAAGGTGAGTTGATCAATCTTTTTGTGGGTTATGAAATTACTCCAGGAGAAGATTCTGAATCTATTTTTGACTTGATTCCAATGCATTCTCAATACATAATTACTCATATGAAAGAAGAAGATAGAAATGAGATTTTATTGTTTAAAAAATTCGTTAAAACAATTGGGGTTTATAGAAGTGAAATTGGTGCGATAGGATTTAATGGCTATCTTTGTGAATTATTAATCCTTTTTTATGGTACCTTCAGAAAAACGATTCAAGCTATTTGTAAATGGCGACCTAGAACAATTATAGATCTTAAAAGAAATACTGAAAAAATGGAAGACGTAGACTTACTGACAAGTGAGATGCTGTTAAAGTATTATCCACTTTATGTTCCTGACCCTCTTAACCCTAAAGAAAATGTCGCGGCTGATGTCTCTATTGATCAGTTTACATCACTTATTGCAGCAGCAAATACTTACTTGATGAAACCAGATATTACCTTTTTTGAAGATTTATTATGTGAGATACCTGCTTATGACGAAGTAGTGAGAAAAATCTCAAATTCTGGAAGAGAAGTCATCATCTTAGCTATAAAACGTGATTTCAAAGAACCTGAAATCTGCTGGCAAAAAGCATTATCTATTAAGAAAACTTTTCAGACTGAGTTGTTCAATAACAACTATATCTTAGAAAGATCCAAAACATTTGTATCAGAAGAATATTATGGTTTATTTATCTCCCTAATGGATATAAAACCTCAGATTTCAATTCGAAAAGAAGGACCTGAAATCACTTCAAAGGAATCTCTCAATTTTCTAAAGCAATATACTAAACATATAGATGTTGTAGCTGGACCCTTCATAGATAATTACAGATGGGTAATCCACTTTACAAAGAAAGGTCAAAGTGTATTTGAGTTTCTAGAAAATCTTGTCGAAAAGAATACTTTTGTTTTAGATGTAGATTCTTTCTTGAAAATCGAGATTAAAGAGAAAATGAAGGTTTTCATAGTAAACGAAGAGCTGAAAAAAGTCTATGATCGAGATGATACTTTTGCTGAGAGCTTCTTCCTATTTATTGAAAGAAAACCTCTTTGGATTTGTAATCTTAGAGAAGCAGAAGTAATATGAGATATTGAATCCAGTACTATTTTTGGATAACCTAAAATTTTGTTTGTTTTTATATTCATTTCTGGTGAATAGTCTAACTTGAATACAAGTGATCTCAGATGAGAATATTAGCTCTTTCAGACACTCATTTTGGGTATGAATATGGTAGAACTGCCCAGGCTAAGAAAGAACAAATTAATTGGGGTTTTGATATGTTTTCTCATGTTCTAGATTTTGCTAAGAAGAACGACATTGATTGTGTTCTACATGGAGGGGACATGTTCAATCGATCACAACCAAAAAAGTCACTGGTATCAAAAGTATACAGAATAATAGAAGAGTTCACAAGAAGTGATATTGACTTTGTTGCCATTCCAGGCAATCACGATAGGTCCCGTCTACCTGAAACACTACTAAATCATTATTCCAAAAGAATTCATTTTTTCAATAAATCTACGAAAATTGATCTTGATGAAACCCCAATATTTGGTTTTCCATTTGAAGCAAAACAACCAAAATTTGTTTTTGACAAAATTAGAAAGGAGCTTATCAATAATCCAAAACAGAACCACATAATTCTATGTCATCAGCTGTTTGATGGAGCTAGTTTTGGTCCCCATAATCACGTATTTACAAATAGACCAGATACGTTGAAAACAAACAATTTTCCTGAAAATCTATTGGTGGTTTTATCAGGTCACATACATAGAACTCAATCTATACAAAATAATCGAGTTCAATACATAGGTTCATTGATTAGAACAAGTTTTATGGAAGTAATTGAACCGAAAGGATTTTTGATTATTGAAGTTGAAGATAAACATGTAAAATATGACTTTCAAACCATTCCAAGTTATCCCATGCAAGTAAAAGAATTGAATATTTCTAATACTAAACTACTTGCTTCTAAACTTGATGATATAGATATAGAAAGTGATGAGAAAACACTTTTGAGGTTTGTAGGAAGAAACCTTCAAGAAAAAGAAATAAAATTTCTTTGGGCAAGATTTCCTGCCAAAGAGTATCCATTGTTAAGATTTTCTCCTCGTTATCCCAATTACTCACTTAGAAATTTATTTAACTAAGAACTATCCTGTTGTGTTCTCTTTTCTGCTTTCTTTGACTTCCTTTTTTCTATAAGTTTGGGATTAAAAGTCCAAATATCGTTCCAGAAAAAGTTATTGATCAAACCAGTATAGAATGCAATGGTCATTGCAAGATATTGGTTCCAATGCAAAGTTCCATGGAGACCCATCATAATTCCGGTGTAAATTGCATAACCAACAAATCCAATCAAAGAAAATTGAAAGAACTGAAAAAGAGTATTGGGTTGAAATTCTTCTCCTTGATTCTTGAAAGTCCAGAATTTATTCATTACAAAGGTAAATACAAAGACAATAGCCATAGAGAGCAAAGAAGCTATAACACCTTGGTTAATGGTGAAAATCCAGATTTTCTTATTAAGATACTGAACAGCAGTAGTATCAAGCAGCAAATTAAAAAGATAGAGTAGAAGAAAATTCAATCCATAACCAATAGTTCCTATTAATGCAAACTTAACAAATCTTTTTCCTCTTTTAGTAGAGAAAAATCTATCACTTTCTTCTACCATCTCAGAACCTTCTACTAGATGCAATACTTCAGAGTGCTTTCGCTTTTTAAAAATTTGTGAAGTTAATTATTCTTCCCCAATACTAGTTCCCCAACAAAAACTGCAGTTTTAGGTATAACTATAGTCACAAAGAAATGTAGGAAAATAACCATGATTAAACCTAGGAAACACCATTCTAATAAGCCTACTTGAAATTCTGCACCAAACATGATAATAGTACTGAAACGAGCAATGCCATAAATAACAGCATAAAGTAAAAGAACAAGACCATATATGGAGAAGAACCTTTTCACATGTGACATTAATTAAATTAGTGCAATAAGCAGTTATAAAATTTTTTTAATAAAAAATGAGAAAATATGAAAGGAAGAATTAGAAGATTTTCAATTCTCTTCCAAGATCTTCGAATTTCATTAAAGCAAAATCTAAATCTT
>CAZPXJ010000052.1:10057-18368 GCA_964590855.1 uncultured archaeon | reverse complement strand
GTGTAGTGGCTGGAGAAGCTGATTACATTGATGATATTCGAGGGAGAGATTATAGAAACGTTGGTCCCTCGATCAGTCCGTTCAACAGCTGGCTTTTACTTCTAGGAATGGAAACTTTAAGTCTTAGAATGAATAAACACAGTGAAAACACCTTAGCACTAGCTGAATTTCTGGAAGACCATTCTAAAGTTGATTCTGTACTTTATCCTGGATTACCAAATCATCCTCAACATGAATTAGCTAAAAAGCAATTGAAGAGTTTCAGTGGTTTAATGTCCTTTGTAACTAAAGGACAATTAGTTGATGCTAAAGACGTGATAGATTCCTTCAATCTCATCATTCATACTGGTCATCTAGGTACCACCAAAACTTTAGCAACTCATCCTGCTTTCACCACACATCAACAGCTGACTCCAGAGGAAAGAATGGGAATAGGGATACCTGATACAATGATTAGAATGTCTGTTGGCTTAGAAAACATTGATGATCTGATAGAAGATATGGATCAAGCGTTAGCTAAGATAAGATAAAAAGAAGGAATAGGATTCACTTGGATTCAATTCCAAGTAGACACAAATTCTTTGAGAACCTTGAACATGTTTTCGAATGCTTCTAAAGAAGCTACTTCATATCCGTGACTGTTATCTCGCACATGACCAAAAGTTGCTAACTGATCAGCAAACCCTGTCATTCCAACAGAACTTGCATCACTAGCCGCTCCTGTAAAAATAGCTCTTTGAAGTTCCACACCAGCTCTAGCTGCAGCTGCTGTTAGTCCTTCAATAAGCTCCTCACTATAGAATTGTCTTCTATCTTTTAACCATATTCCAGGACGTTCATCCATAAAAATGGGGGAGTGGGAAGCAGTAGGACAACCATCAATAGCTATGAAATAGGTTGGTTTAATTTTCTGAGCAAGTGAGCGAGCACCAAAACAGCTGGTTTCCTCTTGAACTGTAAAAGCAATTATTGTGTCAATTTTTGGTTGAATAGCTTCTTCTTTTAGAACTTTGAGTAATCTTATAAGTGCAACTACTCCCATTCTGTCATCAAATGTCCAAGCAGCTAAGAGTGGATTTGTTTCATCTCCAAGAATGTGCGGACCACAATTAGAACGAAGAGGGAGAATCCTTGTACCTGCTTCAATTCCAAAACTTTTGAGCTGGTCGGCTGAATATCCTGTTATTATCTTAACTTCTTCCCATCTGATCTGTGAGTCATCTTTTCTACCTCCGTGACCTGATCCCATTGAGGATAATCCTTTGATAGTTTTGTTTTTCCCAAAAATTTCTAGAGGTCTCTCTCCGTATTTCCAAGGTAAACTCCCACCGACACGTTCAACATTCAGTGTTCCGTCTTCATTGACTTTTGTCACCATCAACCCAATTTCATCAATGTGAGCAGCTAAACAGCAGGATACGTCACTTCTGGTTCCTTTAATTGTCACGTAAATATTGCCTGAGTAGTCTTTTTCAGGTTTATATCCTAAAGACTTGATTTTTTCGATTAAGAAATCAATCATTTTCTCTTCTTTTCCAGAAGGAGAAGGAACTTGTAATAATTCTGTAAAAAGTGAAATAATCTCTTCTTGGTAGGCTTTCATGAGATGAAATTTCTTAGTTTCATTAAAAATATTTAGTTGAACTGCAAAGAATATAGAATTTAACAGACAAAAAAAAGGGGGAGGAGATGTGTTTAGAAATCAAATGCATTGATTTCATCTAAAGTATTGTAAGTATTTTCAACAGCTTGACGAACTTGTTCCTCTGTCTTTGCCCCAGTACATACTAGATTGCCTGACTGGAATAAGAGAAGGACAGTTTTTGGTTCTGCAAGTCTGTAGATTAAACCTGGGAATTGTTCGGGCTCGTACATCGAATGCTCTAACCATAGTGCGGCTAGTTCTAAGTTAATTGTTCTATGATTGAAATGTCCAGAAGCTACTATATTCTGAACAATGATTTCAGGATCTTCAGTTATTGATGTACCAACTGTTTTGAGGATCTTAATCATCTCTAGAACTCCTTGATGAACCATTTGAGTTGATTTTGCTCCAGTAAGAACTAGTTTTCCAGAGCTGAATACAAGACTGGAAATCTTAGGCTTCTTGATTTTTAAGATAAGACCTGGGAAGGTTTCTGGATTGTAACTGACGAATAAATCATCATCATCAATAAGAGTCTGATAAGCTGTAACTAGATCGATGGTTGTAAAAAGGTTAATACTGGCTACAACATTTTGAATAACTATTCCATAATCTATTTTTGGTGTCATATTATCCCATCACGTCTTTATAAACGTCTGATGGAATTAAAATCCCTTCCTTTATAAAGGATTTTGTCACAAAGTTATATCTTTCGAAATAAAATTAACGTTATGGTTCTCTTTAAACTATATTCTACTCGATTTTTAGACAAAATTGATTTACATATCTAAAGTATCATATGCAGTTTGTAAACATTTATTGTGCTATTGTATAATTAATTGTAACTGATTTAGTAGAAATTGAATAAATAACTAGAAATTAAAAGGAAGTTTAATTGGACGAAAGATACTTTTAAACAGATTAGGAAGTTAGAATACTACAGGAGTTTTTATAACGAAAAGAAGTAGTGATTGGTTATAACGAGTTATGGAAACAAGGGATGCATTTCTGGAAAAAAACCACCCAAATGTTTGTCAATATTCCTTTTTCACGAATTATAAATCTTCTCAAATACAAATGTTCAGAACGAGGGATTTTGGTGGAAACCATCCCTGAAACCACACCTCCAAATGTAGTTTCTTGGATAACGAATTCCCGCAACATTATTCTAACTATCTTGGGAAAAGGATTAAGCGTGGTTTGTTTCGCTCTGCTCAAGGACATTTAATCAATGCTGATGTTAATGCTGCTTATAATATTTTAGTCAAAAGCGATCCAAAAGCCATACCTAAGCGTACGGTGAATGGGGTAGGAGGGTACGTGATGTACCCCCGTAGAGTGTGTGTAGACCCACAAGGAATGATATCCACATTTGCTACGAAATGTGTCTAACTATTCTTGTCTGAGTAGACAAGGAAACAAAACTCATCATAAACGTTGAAGGAATTATAACTGTTAATTATTTATTTAAACGCCGTTTTAGTGAAGTTCAATGTAATTTTTTTGAAGTAAATGAAAATATTGCATCTTTGCATATTATTTTCCTTCAATAATTTTTTGCATAATTGATTTTACGATTTGAATTTTCTTGTTGAACAACTCAATTACTTCAGTGTGTGTTACTTCTTCTTGCATTCCTGCTCCGTAATTCGTTACTAAACAAAGCGTTGCATATGCAATTTGTACTTCCTTAGCTAAAATCGCTTCTGGAACTGAGGTCATCCCTACCAAAGTACCTCCAAATGATTGAAACATTTTAATTTCTGCAGGAGTTTCAAACCTTGGCCCTTCAGTGCATACTAAGACCCCTTTATCATGTACCTTCTCTGAGGATTCTTTTACAAGAGAAAGAAATCTCTTTCTTAATCTAGGTGTATAAGGTTCAGTATAGTCAAGATGCACAACACCTTGTTTTGAGGTTCCATCATTAAAAAGAATCTCAGTTTTTCCATCAAAAAAGGTTAGAGTTCTGTTTTTAGTCATATCGATAAGCTGATCAGGAACAACAAAATAACCAGGTTGGATCTTTGGGTCTATTGATCCAACAGCATTAGTTGCGTAGATTTCTTCCACTTCTAGAGAATGGAGTGCATAAATATTCGCTCTATAATTTATCAGATGTGGTGGAACTGAGTGCTTGGGTCCGTGTCTAGGTAGGAAATATACCTCAGTATCATTGTTAGTTATTTTACTTGCATTTTCCACTTTTCCATAGGGGGTTTTGATTTCGATTGTTTTTCCACCCTCAAATAAATCATAGACTCCAGACCCTCCAATAATAGCTATCTTCTTTGACATTGCATAACAATAGAAATATCCTTAAAAGAATGTTTCGCCGAAATGAATTTGATTCATTCAACAACAATTTCTACTTCATCTATAGATTTCCACTTAACTCCATAACCTATACTTTGACATATAGCAATTAATGCATCCTTGTAATCGGGAAATTGTTCTTTCAATGCAGAAAGTGAGATTCTTTTGGCTTTAGTCATATAGTCTTTGACCATTTTGATAATTGTATAACTCACCAAACCGAAACTAGGTAAAAGAACGATATGATTGTTTTCAAGTATCTTTATTGTATCTTCTAATTCTAAGAATTTAGTAGCTTCGCTATCAGAATAGGTTTGCAGTTCATTATTCAAATTTTGTAAAGTCTGTAGAGATTGTTCTTCTGATACAACTTTGCAAATACGCTCAAAAATTTCTTTGAATTTAGGAATTCTTTCTTCGAAATCCGAATACTCTTTATCAAGTAGTCGCGCTAAATCTTGATTTGGAAGTTTTGTACCTGAGTAACTGAGAATTGTTACACCTCGTAAATCTATAAAGTTTGATTGAATATTCTCATCAACAAGATAGAGTATCGGTACTCCAATCTTTGCTAGTTCTTTCATTTGACTTTTTTTCTTCTGAATATATTTTGATGTATAGAACCCAACAATTTCGAGATAAATTGTTTTGTCTCCTCTCTCTAATAAGAAATCGGGAACATACATTTTTTTACCTACAATTATTGCTTCGGGTTCAGGAACAGCCTTCCATCCGTGATAATTTCTCCAGGTTTTCAAAAACTGGTCTTCTACTTTAGAATCAATTGCTGGTCGAAAAACTATATCTTCTTCTTTACTCCTAAATGTTGGAAGAAGAGGAAGATTCTTAGAATCGAGGTAAAATAGAGCTTTTCTGTTTCTTGGTTCGACAATGGCATTAAGCTGAAAGGGGATTTCCTCTCTTAACAATGTTCTAAGAACATATGTAGCAACATTGGCCATATTTCTACCCCAGCCACCCTGTTCTCTGAACAGCTCTAAAGGAGGTTGGATTGTAATTCTATAACCATCATCTTCTAACACAATATCAGAAAAGACATAATTTTTCTTGGAAAAATATACTAGCTTCTTTGCTAGATATCCAGGAAGGCTCTTCAATCTCATTTGAAGATCAATTGAGAAAGAAAGTGCTGTTTCAATTACATCATAATTATAATAACGAATTAACTCTGTAGTATCAACCTCTTCTGTTTTAGATAGAACTTTTTCAGAATCAAGATCGATATATAGTAGATTTTCTAAGGTGTTACTTGGTATCCCTATTTCGTTTTCTAACGTTTCAATTATTTTATCTCTCTCAGTTATACTAACGAAACCATTCTTTTTGCTAATTATTCCAAAGATTTGTTCTCTAAACTGTGGTGGGCTCATATTTGCTAGATTCATATTTGTTAAATTTTTTTCCTTGATGAACGAGGTAATATCGGTTGATTTTTTCACTACGGATTTTTGTTCCTGAAATATCTCTTTGTAGGTAACTGAATGAAAAGAATAATATCTTAAACAAGATACTTGCAAAGATCTGACTATTTTATAAGAAGGGAATAAATCATCTAGAATCTCAAAATCAATTTCTGATTTCTTCTTATTCAGATTTTTGTCTAAGAATTGTATAAATGCAAGAACCCTATTACGATCTTCAATCTGTAAATAATATGGAGCAAAAACACTGCTTTTTCCTGACCCCCGTATATCATATTCTAAGTCAGATAAAGCAACTCTCATACATACATTCTCCTTATTTTTCTATTTATATAATCTTCATTTCTATATAAAAACTCCTTCAACAATGCTTTTGCCTTCTAGTTTCTGGTGATTTATTCGACTACTCTTTTGAAGCGAGGTGATTTTTCTTTACAATATGGACATATATCCTTGAACTTTTTCCAATTAGTTGCATGATTTATATGATCATAATTTATCGAGTTAAATTGTTTGATGAAGTATATATTATTATGGAATTAAATGGCCCTTAACAGTCTTTTTTCATTACTAAATGATATCACTTTGTTTTCTTCGCCTAACAGTTTCAGTTTCAAGGCTCTCTGGAGTCACTAATTCATAGAGAATTGCTTTTCCTTTTTTTGGTCTTAGAATTCTGCCTAATCTTTGTATAAACTGTCTTGATTGACCTGTTCCACTAACCATTATTCCAACATTAACATTACCACAATCCCATCCTTCATCTAGAACTCGACCTGTTACTATTTTGGAGTATTCCCCCAAATTAAATCTATTTAGAATTTCCTGTCGTTCTGAGCTTTTTGTTTCATGAGTTATAGCCGGAATCAGATGTCTTCTACTTATGTCATATACCATCTCATTAAATTCTGAAAAAATAATTACTTGGTCGTCCTTGTGCTTGATTAGTAAATCCTCTACATATCTTAATTTTGCTTTAGATGAAAAAACAATTGTTCTTGCTTTTCGATGAGAATCTAAGGCTTCTTTGGCTTCAAAATCCTGATTTACTCTAAAAATCAGATGTCTTTCGTAATCTTCAGGAGTACGAATTTGGATATTTCTACTACGCAAATATCCTCTATAAATTCCCATGTATTTGTTATACAATTCTCTTTCCTCTTGATCTAGAGGAACTTTAATTGTTTCTTGTTGATATTGAGCTATATAACCATTCTCAGCTAAATCGGAAACTCTAGCTACTTTGATGGGTTTTCCAATTAAGTCAAATAGAATCTCTTCTGCCTTATCTGAACGATCCGGAGTAGCTGTTAATCCAAGTCTATATGCTGAAGGAAGTCCTTCAAGAACTTTAAGAGTCTCTTTGGCTCCAGCATGATGTGCTTCGTCAAAAATAGCAAAATTAAAGTGCTTTCGGAGTTCATTGATATTTAGTCTTGCACTATCATAAGTTGTAACTGTTATATCTTTAATCTCTCTTACTTGATCTCCTAGCTGTCCTATTGAATCTCTAGTGAGTGAAGTATATTTTGTTAAGTGATCGATCCATTGATAGAGGAGATTTTTTGTTGGAACTACAATTACTGTTTTTTGCTGAAGCCGTTCTATTGCTTTCAGACCAATTATAGTTTTACCAGCTGCAGTTGGGAGAACTACTATACCTGTTCCCTTATTCTCAAAAAATTCCTCAAGGGCTTTATTTTGATAATCCCTCAATTCTAACTTAACCTTTATTCTTTTCAGATAGTTTTTTGATAACCCAGAATCTTCCAAAATGGAGGAGTGAATAATGTATCCTTTGGTTTTCAAAATCTGAAGAATACGTTGATAATTATGAGGTGAAGCTCGATATTCGTTCTCCTTCTTAGGATTAAGTTTAAGATACTTCAGTAACTGTGAATCTTCAATCCTGTCACTAGCTTCAAGAATAAGATCAAAAGCTAGTCTAAAACGAATCTGGACTTCTATGGGCAAATTTCTTCCTCCATTTTATTAACTTGATTTAAATATAAAAAGCCTCTTAATTAAAAATTTGAGGAATAAAACAAAGAAAGAAACAAAGAGAAGCTAAAATGAAAGCTTCCTTGGATTCATATAAAGATTGCTTTCAGTATCATCAAGTTTTATTTCAGTATCTGAAATTTTTAATTCTTTTATTATTCTTCTGATATTCTTCTTGATATCTTTGAGGAATCTAAGAGTTGAACTGAACAGAATTAACATGTTAAAGAATGTTTTATCTTTTGCCAAATTTTCTTCAAAAATATCAATCTTGAACCTTCCACCAATATTCATAAATCTTCCATCTATTTTGGCTACCACTTTGTTGTGAATATTTTTCACTTCCCAATCAGATCCAAATCTAAATATTTTATCATCAATAACAAATGAATGGAATATACCATTTTCATCCAGGTAACTGAATCCAAAAATCTGACCTTGAAAACGTGGAAAATGAGCTAATCTTCGAATTCTGTATAAATTGCGAGTATGTTTGAAAATACAAACAAAAGATGGACAAGATTCACCTGTTGCATGTGAAATAGAAAAACTCTCACCTTGTAATCTTTCAATACTACCTCGCCAATAACCACTTGGGGAAAAGAGTTTCATAACGAATCTTCTTTCGAGTGGATCTTTCTCTTTCCATATACCCTCTCTAATAGCTAGTAGCCCATAATCTTCTTTGTTAGCTTTGACATCACCAATAAGATCCATTTCACGAGTCCATTGTCTATCTTTTTGAGACCTTTGAGCATCTAATCTGATTCCCCATTCTTCTTTGTGCATTTTTGTACGCCATAAATCTACATCAATATGGGAATAGACGATTCTTTTTTCCTTTTTCTTCTTTTTCTTCTTTTCATCAGTTGAGGGAACAGGTTCTACAGAAGTGACTTGTTTTTTT
>CAZPXJ010000052.1:0-9957 GCA_964590855.1 uncultured archaeon | reverse complement strand
TCTGGTTCTGGTTCTGGTTCTGGTTCTGGTTCTGGTTCTGGTTCTGGTTCTGGTTCTGGTTGAACTAATTTTTCTTCTAGTTCTTCTATTTCCTCTCGTTGTTCATCAATAGTTTCTTGTAATTCACTCATAGCTTGGTCTTTTTCTTGCTTTTCTTCATCAAATTCCTTATTTTCTTCAAAATACATGCGAATCTACCTTACAACATTAAATTACTAATTTCAATACTTTAAACTTTTTGTAGTGTGAAACTTTAGTTCTAACCTTGTTGAATTTAAACCTCTTTTTTAAGAGCATCTATTAGCCAAGGTAATGTGTCCACAACATCTCCTTTTATTCTATAATGAATAAAGTAATCATGATGAGTTTTTGTCTCCTTGTTACCATAGACAAGGATAGTTGAGCACATTTAGTAGAACAGATGTGCGTATCATTCCTTGTGGGTCTACTCACACTCTACAGAGGTACATCACGTACCCTCCTCCCCCGTTCACACTACAAGTAGTGCTTTCGGATCGCTTGTTCCATTCTGTATGGGTATAGTGGAAAGGATTCCGTTTCTCAAACAACGTGTCCACAATCCCTTGGGAGGTGGTCGCATAAGCTGCTTGAGCGGTAAACCCTCTTCCTACTCCATCTACCTGATTTGAATATAAAAGCCCCCGTAATATCTTGCAGATAACCGTCCATCAAACCAGACGAACCCTCACTTTAAGGGGACAAGGAGACACAAGTATATCATAATATGTAGTAGTTAAATTAAAAATTGTCTTTTTTGTGGAGTAAGTCCTCTTCGAAAGATTAAATAACGCGGATTTTTGTCGATTCTCATGGAACATTATTTGACTACTCCAATTTCCCCAGAAGACTTGAAGAAGGTAAAAATCGGGGATATTGTATATCTGTCAGGGACAGTAATTACTGCTCGTGATGAAGCTCATCTGAAAGCATTAGAGATGTATGAAAGAGGCGAAAATCCTCCTGTTGATTTTTGGGGTAATGGTCTTTTCCATTGCGGACCAGTGATGAAGCAAGATGAGAATGGTAGATGGATTGTTGTTGCCGCAGGACCTACAACGTCAGCAAGAATGGAAATCTTTCAAGATGAATTTATTAAAACATTCCATCCTGGTATAATTATTGGGAAAGGTGGTATGGGTGCAAGAACAACCAAGGCTTGTCAAGAAAAAACCTGTATTTATGGTTACTTTACTGGAGGTGCAGCACTACTTGCAGCTGACAGAATTAAAGAAGTCAAAGATGTTTTCTGGTTAGAGGAACTAGGAATGCCTGAATGTCTTTGGCAGTTCGAAGTTGAGAACTTCGGTCCTTTGACTATTACTATTGATGCTCATGGTGGCAATTTAACAGAAGAATCTAAGAAGAACATTGAAGCTAAGAAAGTTGAGATTTTAAAGGAATTGTGAGAAATATGAAGGATATAGCACAAGTAATAGAAGATACTGCTGCAAGATTGTTAATGCTAGCAGCTACTGAACTGCCATCAGAAGTGAAGAAAACTTTACTCAAGAGTGAGAAAGAAACTAAGGGAGTCTTGGGGAAGTCTCAATTAAATGCAATTAATGAAAATGTGAAGATTGCTGAAACAGAAATTAAACCAATGTGTCAAGATACTGGCCTCGTTTCCTTTTTCGTTAAAGTTGGAGATAAATTTCCATTAAAATCAGAAATTAAAACTGCTTTAATAGCGGCAACAAAAAGAGCTACAGATGCAGTACCATTGAGACCCAATGCTGTTGATATGTTCAATGGTAACACCAAGAATAATGTTGGTCTTCGTGGTTATGTTCCTTGGTTCTACTTTGATCTAGTTGAAGGCGATACATGCGAAATCATTGCTATGCCTAAAGGTGGAGGGTCTTCAAACGTTGGTAAAATGAAAATGGTTCCTCCTGGAAAAGGTATCAAAGGTGTAAAAGAGTTTGTTGTTGAAGCTGTAGCAGCAGCTGGTCCTCTTGCTTGCCCACCATATACTGTAGGTGTCGGTGTCGGTGGAGGCGAAGATATGTGCATGAATCTAGCAAAGAAAGCACTATTGCGTCCATTATTTGAATACCACGAAGATGAAAAGATTGCTTCCATTGAAAAAGAACTTCTTGGGATTCTAAACAAACTAGAAATCGGTGCAATGGGTTTGGGTGAAGGTCCATCTGTTTTAGATGTTCATATGGAGTTCGCAGCACGCCATCCCGCTAGTTTGCCTGTAGGTGTAGTGATCTCATGCTGGGCATTAAGACATGCAGGTGCAACAATAAACAAAGAAGGTAATGTGGAATATCATCCACATTAATTTTCCAATTTCTTCAAAATATAATCTCTCTCTTTTTGATTCTTGACAATTCTTTTAAGTGACAAGAACACTTCTAGATGTATGAGTAATCCTGCAAAACCTCCTATTGCAAAAAAGGAATTAAAAGTAACTGAGATACATGGTCAAGAATTGAAAGATGATTATTTTTGGCTTAGGTTTAAAGAAAATCAAGAAGTAATTGATTATCTTACAGCTGAAAATGAATATACAAAGTACAAAACAAAACATCTCGATACTTTTACTGATAAGCTGTTTAACGAGATGAAAAAGCGTATCAAAGAAGATGATGAGAGTGCTCCTTACAAATACAAAGATTATTACTATTATGATAAGGATGTTAAAGGTAAAGAATACAAAGTATATTGCAGAAAGTATCAAAACTTAGATGCTGAAGAAGAGGTTCTTCTAGATTTGAATGAGCTGGCTAAAGATTTCGAATACTATAAGTTACGAACTTTCAAGATAAGTCCCAACCAAAATCAACTAGCTTATTCAATAGATACTACTGGATATGAAAAATTCATCATGCAGATAAAAGACTTGGAGACAGGAGAAACCTACGCACCAGGCATAGAGAACATAGGTTGGAATTTCGAATGGGGAGATGACAGTACTATTTTCTACACAGTAAGAGATGAAGCTCAAAGACCATATCTGCTTAAGAGACATAGTTTGGGAAATTTCTCAGAAAGAGATGTAGTAATTTTTAATGAAAAAGATATTGAAAGATCAATCAATGTTCGGAAAAACAGGGATGGTAGATATTTATTCATGAATTCTGAATCTACATTAAGTTCAGAGTATCTATTTCTAGATTTAAACACCCCAATGGGAGAATGGAAAGTATTCTGCCCTCGAGAGGAAGAACATGAATATACAATTTCTCACAAGGATGAATATTTCTACATAGTGACTAATTCTGATGGAGCTAAAAACTTCAAATTAATGAGAACTCCTGTTAATAATATTTCAAAAGATTGTTGGGAAGAAGTATTACCACACAATGAAAATATTAGGTATCAACATACTCAACCATTTGAAAGCTTTCTTGCAATATTCAAACGTGAAGAAGGTTTACCAAAAGTGGATATATTCTTTGAACTGAATGATGAGAAAAATCATTCAGTTGAATTACCGGAAACTGTTTATGATGTCTGGGATGGAGATAATTTCGAATATTCATCCAATTATCTAAGACTACAATATACTTCTCTAATCACTCCAGAATCAACATATGATTATCAAGTAGAGACTAAAGAATTAGAGTTGAAAAAACAGAAAGAAGTACCAGGCTATAAAAAAGAGAATTTCGTAACAGAAAGGAGATTTATAACTGCAAGAGATGGTACAAGAGTTCCAATATCAATGGTTTACAAGAAAAATACCAGTTTTCCTGCTCCTGTTTACCTCTATGGTTATGGTTCATATGGGGCTAATATGGATCCGTATTTCTCCTCAAATACTCTTAGTTTGACTGAAAGAGGTATGGTCTATATCATTGCTCACATAAGAGGTGGAGGCGAGCTTGGAAGACAATGGTATGAAGATGGCAAGATGCTTAATAAGAAAAACTCTTTCTATGATTTCATTGATAGTGGGGAGTATCTTATACAAGAAGGTGTCACAACAAAAGAACAACTAGTCATCGCAGGTGGTAGTGCTGGTGGTCTCTTAGTTGGAGCAACTGTTATTCTAAAACCAGATCTGTGTCATTATGCCGTAGCTAGAGTTGCTTTTGTAGATGTGATTAACACCATGCTAGATGAAACTATACCTCTTACTGCTCAAGAGTGGAAAGAGTGGGGGAATCCAAAAATCAAAGAGGAATTTGACTATATGATGTCTTACTCACCTTATGATAATATTCAAGCAATTGATTATCCTCATATGTTGGTCACATCAGGATTGAATGATCCAAGAGTAGCATTTTGGGAACCCGCTAAATTTGTGGCGAAACTTAGAACACTAAAAACTGATACAAATGATTTGATTCTGAAAACAAATATGGGTGCTGGGCATCATGGTGCATCAGGTAGATATACCTATCTAAAGGAAATTGCTTTCATATACGCAACCGTTTTAGATAAAGTTGGTTTGGTATCCAAATAATTTTTTTTCAAAGAATAAACATCTTATAGTAATAAGTTTATAGTGTAATTAAGATGAATTTCACAGAACTTGTACTTAAAAGAAGATCATATAGAAAACTAAAGCCATTTAATGTAGAACCTTCTGTAATAAAAGATTTAATTGAAATTGCTAAACTCGCTCCATCTTGTGATAATAATCAACCTTGGCGATTTGTTTTTATTTTTGATGATAAAAAATTGAAAGCAATGAAAGAAGTATTCCATGAAAAAAACAAATGGGTAGAAAATGCTTCGTTGTTAGTAGGAGTTTTTTCTAAGCAGGATTTAGACTGCAAAATAGAGGATAGAGAGTACTACCTCTTTGATACTGGTATTGCAGTGTCATTTATGATTCTAAGAGCTACAGAAATGGGTTTGGTGGCGCATCCTACTTCATATTATAATGAAAATGAAGCAAAGAAGATTATGAATATTCCAAAAGATATGAAACTCATAACAGTTTTAGTGATAGGAAAACTTGAGGATAGAGAAAAATTAGAACTCACCCCTGATCAAGAAGCAGCTGAATTTGAAAGACCAAGACGTATGAGTATGCAGTATTTAAGTTACTTGAATAATTTCGTTGATGAATATGAGGAGAACAAAGAACGTTTTAATAAGCTCTTTGAAGAGTAATTTCACATCTCTAACTCTTCTTCTTTTCTATTTTGTTTATCTTGCTTTCCATATTGTCTCCAATTTTGAGTGATTATATTACTGTTTCGTGTTTTTTTATTTGAAATTCCCTGTTAGATTTATCTTGATTTTCACCAAAAAAAATTAGAATATTATTGGAAATTCTATGATGCTGCTCTTGGTGTTTTCGGGGTCAATGGTAACAGGTTTAATGCCAGTAAGAGTTAGAAAATGATTCATATCTTGAATAATCTCATCTCGTTCTTTTTCAGAAGCAAGACAATTTAAGGCTTTGAAACGTATCATCTCTAAATCTGTAGGTATGAGGTTGTCTTGTATGTAAAGCTCTATTGGTTTTTCGTAAAAGTAGGGTATGATAATTTTGACAAATTGTGTATCTGTCATGTTTCACATAAATTGAAATTGTATATAACCTTTTTCAAAAAAAAGTATCTGAAAAATAAGTAGAATCGATTCTAACTACTCCATAGTATAGTCTGTGGTAGTATAGCTGTCTTTGATTCCAACCTTGCCATCTTTGTATTGTGTTGCAAACTGACCACAATTAGTGCCAATATCATTTTCTTCCCATTGCCCTATACTAATTGCAGCTTCAAAACCTAAATCTCGAAATTCTTTAACGAGAGGGAAGTATTCAGTGTTTTCTACAGTGATTCCACTTTGAAGTTTGTTATTTACTGCTTTGCTTGTAGGATTGATTGGTGTAAGTTTGATCCAATACTTTGAGGGATTAAAAGTATTCTTGACTACTTGAGGATCTATTGTTGAATCTTCAGCCACTGCAAAATTAAGTGTAATTTTTCTATCTCCCTCTTTGTACCATCTCTCCCCATATTCTGCCAACTTCTTCATTGACCAAATATTCTTTGTCATCCACTTTTGTCTATTTTCCTCATCAGTAGAGTGAACGGAAAATTGTAGTTGGAAATTACCGTTTGAATAGAGTTCATTTTTAATTTTAATTAACTCATCTAGGAAGCTCTCACCTGCATGGGGGGCCACTGTGCTTATACAAGGCATTAGACCTACAGCTTCATATTTTTGTGGGAGAATTTTCAAGACTTCTAAAACTTCCTCATTGAGAGTTGGTTCTCCCATACGAGCGAATTGAATCTTGAATTTATTAATAGGAATCTTACCATCGGGAAAACGGTTCTTAATCATGAAATCGATTTCTTTTAACATTCCTTCAGTTGATACTTTACCATGATAATACTCACCAGCATCACACATCAGACACCCAACTGGGCAACCATACATTGTAGAAATTATTAGAACCCATTTCTTTTCTCGTGGTATAGGCGGTTGTAAACTTTCAACAAATTCAACAATTTTGCCATCGTGTTTAGCAATGTAGAGAATAGCTAAATCCTCTTTACCATATTTGCCGAGAAGCTCCATAATTACCATCCTCTGCAGTTGTCTTTTTTACTATTTCCATAGCAGCGTTCATGCCATCGCCTATGGCTATAGAAACTTGACGAAAGTTTCCCTTCTTAACATCTCCAATGTAATAGATATTAGGAACTTCTTCCTCTCTTTCATACGCTTCATATAATTCAGGAGACAGCATCTCAATATTTGGTTCTCTCCCAATAGCAACCAAAATAGCATCCGCTATAAGTGGAATTTGTTTACCATCTCGCTTTGAAGTTAATACTATACTCTTATCCTCAACCTTGATTTTTTCTGGATAAATATTAGAGATTATAGTAATGTTTGGCACTCTTGCTACTCTTTCTTGTAAAATATGGATGCTTTTTGCTTTTCTTGATCTCTGAACAATTGAAATGTTCTTTGCTATGTCTTTCAGATTCATTGCATAATCATAAGCTACATCCCCACCACCTATAATAATAACAGATTTATCTTTAACATGTTTTCTTGCAATATAATTCTCATAGTAAAGATTCTTCTTCTTGTATGCTTCTTCCTCATTTAAAATTCCCATTTTTATTGGAATTGAACCAGTTCCAACCACTACATGATTACAGATAATCTTCTTTTTCTCAGTTCTTACAATAAATCTTTCTCTGAATTGTTTGATTTCTATGACTGTCTCTTTGATCATGGGGATATTAAAATCGTTAAATTGCTGTTGCAGAATTTTAACATAGTCTTCTCCACTAATCCCTTTAGGAAATCCTACTAGATTTTCGATAATATTAGCATTTTTAATCGTACCACCAATCTCATCAGAAATTAATTTTATATCTATACCATTTCTAACGAGTTGAAATACAGCTGTTAAACTCGCTGGTCCTCCACCAACTATTGTTACATCTGTATAAATTTCATCAACCATTAGTTATCTCCTCTGACGGAATACAGATGCCAAAACCATGGGATATCGCTTTTAAAGTTCCTATATGTAGTTCTTCTGTATAGGTGGCATTAGCATCCACTACAAAGAATACCTCAAAATCCTTCATAAAGGCATCTCTAGCTGTCGTTTCGCAACATAAATGAGACATAATCCCTGTAATAACAAGTTGTTCAACTCTCCTCTCCTTTAGTATAGCCCCTAAATTTGTCTTTTTAAACGCACTATACCTAGTTTTCATAACAGTGATTCCAAGATCTTCATTCAACTGGGGGGTGATATTGGAATCTTCGCTTCCAGCTGTTACAGAATCTCTCCACCATTTAGTCATCATTTCTTTAGGTTTCTCTGTATCTATATGTCGAGTAAAGACAATTGGTCTGTCGTTCTCATCAAAGTAGCTTATTAGTTTCTGAATGTTGGGGATTATGTTTTCAGCAGAAGGGATGAATGCATGGTTGTTTTTATCTAGAAAGAAATTCTGCATATCAAGAATCAATAAGGCAGCTTTAGATAAATCAAACTCAAAAGCAACATATTTCTTCATCTTTCTGCATTCTTGTATCCACAAATCGACTTTTTGCTTTTGATTGTCAGCTGTTAGATATAGTTCTTTTTGCATCAAAACAAGCTTGTAGTTACTCCTTAATAATTTTATTTCTTTATTTATAAGCTAAAATACTCTCATTATCTTCTGTTCTTTGAGTATGAAAACCAACTTCGGTTAATCTCATTATAATACCACTAATAAGATCCTTTCCTCTATATTTTGATCCAGGTTTTCCAGCATAATGCAAAACACGTCCTACATCTCTTAAAACTCTATATAATTCTCCGTAGAAGCTTTTTGAGTAGAGTTCTCCTGCTAAGGAAAAACGTGGTGGATCATGTAGTATAACATCAAACGAATTATCTGCAAACGATGTTATTGCTTTACTCGCATCTTCATTAAGCAATGTTATTTTTCGTTCTTCAATTCCTTTGAAAAGATCTCGGGAATAGGGATTATATTCTGCAATCTCTATTACATTAGGATCTTTTTCTATCGTTGTTACTCTAGCTCTCTTTCTATACGCTTCAATGGCAGTATATCCCAAACCAGTGCATATGTCTAAGACATCCTCCCCCTCAGCTACCTCAGCCCATCTTATCTTTGTTCTAGCATCTTCCAGAGGTGTTTGATGTTTGGTTCTATGCATTCTAATTCCATCTATTTCTAAAGTTGGGGCTGTATTCTCTATAGGTTCTAATTTGTAATAACATTGGTCATAAAATGCGATTATTCTTGGAGGGTCTTCAACCAGAAAGATAGCAGGATTCTTAGCGATCTTTCTGATAACTTTTGGTTCATATTCTATCTCCCCAATGATTATCTTCCCTCCTCTGAACCTTACTTGTTCCTGAGTGAATCTTAAGTCAAAGAATGCTAATATTGAATCTTCTCCTTCATCATACGCTTCCAAAATTCTTCTAGCTTCAAAGGAATCGATAAGCATTTCTTACTCATTCTAGTCTCTGAACAAATATACTTTTAAGTTTCACCTTCCACATTACAAATCAAGGTAAGAGACGATGATATCCAAGAAACATGAAGCTATCGCGTTTTATTTGCTAGTGACATCACTACTGGCATTAGTCATCGTAAGTATTACTTTCAGGTATTATCTTCCAGATGAAACTTTTTTGTTTGATGATGATCTATTGCTTTACACTTCAGAGACTGTGAGTTATAATGGCACGTTGTTCGACTTCCCCCAACATATATATAAAATTTCCATTTCTAATGCTTCTTATCCTGGTGACCCCCTAATAGACCCCAGTGTAAATGTTATAATTAATGATGATTTTAAGAGAACTTTGAATGGTCCTGACGACTATGTGGTCTATAATACTAAGTTCAATGGCAGAATCAATGAGTGTGTCTTAACAGATGCAGGATTGGCTGTATCTTTTCAAGTTGAATTCAGTGCTTTAAGAGATAGAAATCCAACTTATATCTCCTTAACAACAGTAACATGTATACTGTCATTATACTATTTTTACATAGCTACAAAATTGAGGAAAGAGAAGAAGGAAGCTATAACTGAGGAAGCCGAAATTAAGCCTGCTAAATAGTTTTTAAAAAAATATTACTGTATAAATTTTCTTTTTGAGAAAATTCTAAACAAGGTAAGAGCAACAATGGGGGTATAGAGAATTAAGGAGAAATAAATAGCAAAATGATTTGGTTCTGTATAAACCGGTATTTCTGAGAGAGGATAAGGGTCAGTTGAATTAGCTGGTCCTGGTATCTGATAAGTACCGATTCCTGACCAATCATCATAATAATTCCCTTCTAAGGTTTTCTCGTCAAACCAAGTATTGTTATCCCCGTAGTCAATTACATTGATGGTACCATTGAAATTATTCATATAGAATGCATTGTGGTGCAAGATATTGAAATTACCACTTATTTCTAAACCAAAATCTTCCCAATCTGTAAAGCCATTTTTATATATTTTATTGTAAGTGATTTC
>CAZPXJ010000051.1:7865-18483 GCA_964590855.1 uncultured archaeon | reverse complement strand
AGCATCCAGTACCCTTAATCCTTTGACATCTCCCAATATCTTCCATAAGGCAGGATCAATCACTAATTGTCTATTGGTGTCTCCTTCATCTGCATTCTCACCTTCAAGATACATTTCCATCCAAATCTGACTATCTCTTTCCCACTTCTCTTCTGTCTCTGTTATGGCAATTTCATCCTCGGGGGTAAGTTCTGAATGGAAATGTAATCCTTGGTTTTTTCTTAACAGAGTGATTCTATCCTCAACTTTCAAAGCATCTTCTAAACTAATTTCTTTACCTTTACGTGAATACAGAGGTTTCCAGTAAGGTTTCCACGGTTCAGTAACCTCAACAGAGGATTTTATCTCCCCTTGCTCCAATTGCCAAGGATGTTGACCTATATATTCAGTAAATAGTAAATCAAAATGGGACGTTTCGCATTCATTGCACCAGAAATCATAAGCATAAGTTTTGTCCCAAAATTTAACAGGTTTTAGTGTAGGTGGATTACAGAATCCACACACTAGTTTTCCAGTAGACGGACAGAAATATAACCAACTGAAGTGAAAAAACTTACTGCACAAGGAGCATTGAAATTTTGCATGCCATGCACATCTGAAAATCACTTGTTCGCTAGTGAAAACCCCTTCTCTTATAGGATAATCTTCTTCGTAATCTTCGATTTTTTTGCAATAATAACAGGGTTGTGGGTCAGCTGGTTGATAGAAATGCATCGAAGATTATGTATTTTTAGTTCCTTTTCTATTTTTCCTTTATTGTAGATTCTACCATCGATTTTGAACTTCTTCTGCAAACCCTAATAGATTCTCTATCCTAATCTTCCGCCCATCATCTAAGACAACCTCACCAGTAAAGTATCCAAATACTTGGTGTTGTATAGACTTAAAGATGAGTAGATTGACAACTGAATTCCTGTCAATTATAGGTTCAAATTCCATCTCAAATCTACTATCATTACTAGTAAATTTCCAGGGTTCTAAGAAATTCTTAGGGTTGAAATGAAAGGTAACTTGGTCTAATTTGTGTCCTACACCATTATAGTAAAAGATATTTTCTGATGCTGCTGAAGTGTCTCCAAATCCATATCCAATATTGAATCCAACAGAAGATTTTCCAGACATACCAGAAGCTGAACCCCAATACCAAGTGTTAGAATAAGGCCAGATACCTCTACCCCAGTCCAGAACTGCAAAACTGTTTTCTTTCTTAAAAGTAAAAATTGTATTCCCTAAAACTACTTTGCCTTCTACAGGCATGCAGTTTACTTTAGTGTTATAATAGAAGCATTTTGGTTTATTCTTCCAAGGAATAGCTATGGTCATCGAATCTATTTCAGGGTCTTGATATATCTCCAGTTTTCCCTTGATACCTTGGTTCTTATTGAAGGAAGGAAAATCAAAATCAATTGTTCTTGTAGATTCCTTTTTTGCGAATTTGATTTGTAACTTCTTCCCCTCATACTTAGCAAACCCTTCTTCAGATGAAACTGACATGTTTGTTTTTCCTTTGGTAAAGAATTTTGATTCCTCGTCAGAAATAAATGTCTTCGTCTGGAAATCAAGCCATACCACACTATATATTCCCATAATTCCAAGATCTGTAATTGCAAAAGTAATAGCATAATTAGGGTGAATAATTGCGTAATAATCCCATTCTTTAATCCTAGACCATCCCTTACCTAGATTTTTTTTCTTATACTTCAGAAGTGGTTTTCTTGACCAACCTCTTACTTTTAGATAACCAGTTTCATCTAATAATTCATCTGGTTCAGTTATCTCAGCCTCATTGGACATTATTCCTAGATCGGATCAATCTTTTAGAAAGTTTTCTATGAAAGAAAAAGAGAAAAATGAGTTGATAAAACTCATGTTTTTGGTTTTTTGAAGAATTTTACAATTATGACTGTAATCCAAGCAGTACCCACTATTGCAGCTCCAACTAAGGTTCCCCAAGTTTGGAAAAAGGATATGAAACCTGAAGGGAGATCTACTCCTAAAGCCATTTCATAGGTCATCTCATTTCCTGCATTGTCTACAGCTCTTGCAACAAGTGTTCTTAATCCATCAACTTGTTCGAAACCATCACTGTAAATGTAATTGAACGGACCAGTAGTTAAATTACCAACCAACACATCTGTATCAAACAACTCAACAAAAGCAATATCACTTCCCAAATCAAAGGCTTCTACTTCAACTGATTGGATGCCTTTAGGTGAAGTGGTAACATGAAGAATCTGTACAGTTGGATCTATATCATCAACTATGTTATAAGAGTAGTATAATCCGCTGTTATCATCAGTTGAATATGTTCCATAGACATCTTGCATTACAACTGTATATTCAATTGTGGTTCCCCATGCATGAGCTGGAATGGTTGCTTGGTGATGTGATCCTACAGGAGAAGCTACTTCAACTTCCCATGTGTGACCATCATAGTAGAATACTTCAACATATACAGCTCGTGTAAGAACATCATATACTAATAAATCAACTATTGCATCTTGATAGTATGTTGGAGTGTTTAGTATATTCTGACTAACTAGTTGAGGACCAATAGTGTCTCTCACAAAATGAATGTCATCTACTAGTAATGAATTCATTTCCACTCCGGAACCATAAACTGATATTCTGACCTCTGTTATGTTCCAATTGTCCTCCCCAAAAGATGTTATGATATCTTCTGCTAGGTTTCTATCAAAGAGATTCCATGTATCTAGTTCGTTATGGTTTTCAGCATAATAATAATAACTATTAGAAGTATTTGTCGTTGAGAAGGTATTTCCTGTAGCAAATAAGTAGTTCAGATAATAACTATAATCAAGTTCAAAGTAGATCTGGGCATAACTATTACTATCAAAATCCAATGTGTCTAAATTCCACCAGATATCACTGAACAAATTGTTTTCAACAGGTACATAGGTGTCTCGATAGATTCTCACCTGCCCCGCAGAATCATATGAAGAGATGTTTGCTGCATTATCTCCACTATGAGAATTTGATGTAAAACTAATATAATCTTCATTACTGTTGGCTTCCCAAGATGGAATAGGGTTGGCTGGAGTATAGTACCAGTCTTCTTCAAATCCAGGATCACCAAGAGGATCAGCTATAACATGATAATTGTCTACTAGAAGCTCAGTTGTGGCTCCTGCTGTTTCACTTGCATATACTCTGAAACCACAACTTGTGATTGGCATGTCAGTGATATTGTTATCTACCAAATAATCATAGATATCTATTGAAAATGTATTCCAGACTCCTCTAGAACCAAATCCTGGCACTCCAAAATAGGTGTAAGAATATGTTGCAGTTGTAACATTATAATCTGGTACTACATCAGAATCTTCCCCCAGATACCAGTAAAACCCAAAATCAAATGTGCTATTGTAACCATAGATACCGAAAAATGCATAATTTGATGTACCGGGATTGCGTTCATTATATTTCCAATCGAAATTAACAAAGAAATCACCAGGTTGATGAGCATACAGACCTAAAGGAGGAGTATCCCATCGTCCAATATCGGATTCTACATAGCTTTCTGCTGTAACTTCTGCTATTTCGCTAGTCGCTGTTAAATTGGCAGATTTTGTTCCTTCTGTGTGATCGTCAGCAAGAAAAACATTAGCGGTACCTCGATTGTACCCACTCCAATTACTGCCATCACCATCTTCAAATCCTCCATTATCTGTAAGCCATTCATATGCTACACCGTTTGTTATGCTTACATCATCAATAACCCATTGAACTAAACCTGTTGCATCAGCTGGGGATTGACCATAGAAATACATGTATTGAAGATACGTAGTAGGTGTTGGAGCTCCGAAAATTGCAGTAAAATCACTTGTTAAGTCTCTTTGGAAATGATTCCAGACAGAAAATGGACTAGAACCTGTTAAATCATAATTTCCAGAAGTAGATCCATTACTGGGTATACTGAAATCGGAGAAATAGTAAAATAGGTTCCTATTTCCTGAAGGGGTGTAGATACTGAGTCTTAAGTAAATACTCCCCTCAGTCAATAAATCAGGGTTAGAAATCAAATAATACCAGAAATTCATTTCAATATTTTCATCAAGATATACATAAGGAACTGTATCTAATCCTCTATAGAGATAAGGATTGGCATAAGATTGAATGTTTCCTTGGCCGGAAATTCTGCAAGCATATGTCCCACTATGGGTGATACTAGTATATGTCTCATCAGTATATTGGAAAGCTGACCCATAATAATTATAATCTCCTGGACCATTATTATAGTCTGTATATTCAAATCCGTAATTGGGATTGAAATCTGTCATTATTTGCTCTTCTCCACCTACTCCTATAGTCTGCTTAACTGAAGTATTTATTGATATTTCAGTTGGACTATCAACCTCGAACTGATCAGTTTGAGCTGTAATTACGTCATTAGACAGAAGAGGTTGTAAGAGAAGTATAAGAGAAAGAGTAATCATTAGAATATGTTTTTTTCTCATTTTAAATTACCTAAGTAAATTTGTAGTTGGATAGCATATTTAAAGCTTATTCGTTGGAAATATAAAGTGAAAAGAAAGAAAAATCTATATCCGTTGAAGATTAAGAAAAAAAATGAAAAAGGGAAGATTTTATTTCGATATGCCAAGTAGATAGAAAATTCCACCTACTAAAACTAGGACTCCACCTAATCCCATTGTGAGTAAACCTATTATTACTAGAATTATACCAACCCACATTGGATCTTTTATCAGGATTCCTACTTTTAGCAAACTTTGAATTACTTCCCATATTAGAATTAATACAAATATTCCTAATAATATTTGAATTACTGCACTTAACCAAAAAGCCCATGCTGCATTTGCTAGAAGGAAGAAATTGGAACTTCCTAGAAAGTTAATGCTACTATTAATTTGCCAAAAGAATGTTAAAATTCCTTGAACAATTAGTACAAATCCGCCTATTAGCGCATTCCAATAACCTGCAAATAACCACTTATCTTTTCCTTTTGTTGGTGGTGGAGTTGTAGGTTTTGCTGGAGCTTTTGCTGGAGCTTTTGCTTTTGTTGTTGTTGTTGTCGTTTCTGACATGTCATTGTTTTAGTTTTTTAATCTTATAAATGTTACATTAGACCATATTTTTATTTAAATAGAAAAACATTTGAAAAAAAGAATTTTTTTCTAATCGTCCATGAAAATGTGAATTACATGAATGATTATAACACCAATGAAAATTAACAGATTTCTGTGAAGTAAATTTAACACTCTTCTAGCGATTTTTGAGCTCATAAACGGCTTAACCTTGAGTTTGATGATTACACCAGTTAAAATATATAACAAGAAAATACCTGTAGCGATCCAACCAAGCACACCAATTTCTTCTTCTTTGTTTAAGAATCTTAATCCATGAAGGAAAATAATTGTAGTTGCGCTGAGAGTGAAGATGTAATGCAACCAATTAAGCGGTTTTCTTGTTTTAAGATAAGATTCTCTCGTAAAATTTCTTACTTTTCCAGAAACTCCTTCCTCACTTAATAGTTTACGAGATATCTTGAAAATATCGAGGAGTATTACGTTGATCATCCCCGCACCAATGAGTCCAATAGCTACGTATCCGATGTCTTTCGCTGTATCACTATCTATGAAACCTATTCCATCATCATCCTCATCGTCATCTCCAAGGACTGTGTTTGATGTGATAAGAAGTAGAGTTACACCTAGAATCACTAACAAAAGATGATTTTTTTTTCTCAATATTTGTAGCAAATCTTCACCAACAGTAAGCCTATGGAAGTAAAATCTTGAGACCAATCTCTTAAATATTTCTAGTAGCAGTCTAAAGTAAGAAGATTACTAAGACAGACTAGATTACTCAATATTTATAAATGCTAATTATTAAGGTAAAGAGGGTCACAATGAGTTATCTGATTGATGAATTAAAAGATAGATATGAAGATAGAATCGATTTTGAAGCCAATAAATTCACAGCTCTCAGAAAATTACAAGAAGAATTAGACAAACATGAATTTACCGCAGAAGAAATACAGCTTATAGCTGCAATAATAATTGATATTATCAATAAACACGGTGGTTCTAAGGAGGAAGTACTTAGAGCGTTGTATAAAGGTTACAGTCTCTAAATTCTAATTTTCTTTAAATAGGCATGCGTCACATTTAAATTCAAGCAAGTTTTTAATTCATCAATGATTCAAGCTGTCTATGTCATCTCCAGAACAGGGTTACCCATTGTGGTTGTTGATAAAGGAGATGAAAATAGCAGTTTTGCTAATCAAGCTCTCTTTAGTGGGATTATGACAGCTATTCAATCCGCAATGGAAGAAATTGATGTTGGTGTACCTAAATTTGTTGATACTAAGAAATTTGAAGTATTCATCGAACTAACAGATGACTTTGCCGTTGCTTTACTCAGAAGAGCAACTACAGAAGTAGAACGTTCAATAATGCATGAAATCACTGCGGATATTCTAAAAGAAATTAATAGTAAGTATCCTTCAATCTCTGATTATAATCTCTTAACTGAAGAACAAGTTGAAGAGATTGAAGGTTCTATTGAACTAATGATGCAAAATGGTGATAAAGAGATAGCTCAAAGAAAAGCAACAAAGATTATATCGGATGCGTTCTGGTGAGAGAATGGCGTGGTGGCAGAATAAGATACCTTTTGGTGCAGTTATTTTTGAGACAATTGTTGCTCTTACTCTTGTGTTTCTCACTGTGTTTCTGTTTATGAAATATGGAGAAAGAAAGAAGAAACAAAATCTATATTTAGGTTTAACTTTTCTGAGTTTTAATCTTGCAAGCTTATCAACAGCAATTGGAAGGTGGGTGGGTTATTTTTCTCCTATATCCTATGAAACCCTGAGTATAACCGACTTAACCTCTCTGATAAGTTACATCTTTATTGCCTTATCGAATTGCTTTATTGTTATCTTTCTTGATAGTACATTTTTTCAAAAAAGATGGGACTTCACTTTCTCTTTCTTTTTATTGAATGGGATAGTTATAGGATTGATTATACCCGAGATTTCCTATTGGATTTTTGAGGATCAATCTTTTGGGTTAATTCGTGAGCAGTTAGGGGTCTTAATACTATTATCAATACTAACTCTAATATCATATGGATTAATCTCTGTTTTTGCATTTAGAGAAGCAAGCATGAATGATGAGAGATTACCAAAAATTGGTTTCAACTTAATTGGTATATACGGTATTTGTATAGCATTATTATTTGTATTCTTTACTGGAGACACATTGTTGATAAATAATGTAGCTCTGTTTTCACGAGGATATAGCCCATTTTACTATCTCGGTTGGTGTTTTGCACTTTTTGGTGTTATTTTAGGGTACCTAGGTTACATCATGCCAAACTGGTTGAAGAATCTCATAAGTCGAGTTAAAAACAAGTAGTTTTTTCGGAAATTAAGGAAAATGTTATAACCCTTACATGAAAAGATGATAGTGATGAAGTGGGTTATAGAAGAAAACTTCGAAAACATAGCCAAGTTCCTAGGCGATCTGTTTGAAACAACTCCCGAAGAAATCAACGCAAGATTTGTTGACATTCCTGTAATGTATCTACTCAAGTTTGTTGACAAGGATGATAAAATTCTAGGCACTATTGTAGGTGTAAAAGATGAAGTTGCACCAAATATACTTGAATTGCTTCATGTAGCTTTTCTCCCTGAAGTAGATCTTAAAGATTTAAATGTTTTTTACAAATTAATTAATTTCTGCAAGATGGAGTTTATAGAGGCTGTATATGCTTTCAATATGAGTGATAGAAGTTTCATAAATATCAATTTAGATAAGTTACCCGATGAAGTAAAATTGCATAAACGAATGAATCTACAACTTACTAAAGATAAATACAAGAAAAAGTGGTATAATCTCGAACAGAAATATATTGTCAAAGAGAAACATGATTTTCTCAAATTTCATAAGTATTTCAAACTCAAAAAGGGAAGACGCTCTTACGAATTCAAATTAAAAGCCCTTCATGAAGTTTCAACCGATAAAATAGCTAGGTTAATGAATACTGTTTACTCCAATGTTGATTTCACAGATAACGTTGTATTATTATCAAAGAATTATTCGAGTTATAATATTTCTGTAATGATGAAATTGATTTCAGGATACTATGGACGTTTAAGCAATACTATTTCAATGCTTGCAGAGAATTCCAAAGGCGAATTGGTAGGATATGTAATTAACATGGATCCTCTAGACAAAAACGGTGTGATTGTTGACTTAGCAATTCATCCAGATTACAGAGGAATTGGTTTAGGAAAGGTACTTTTCAGAAATACTATAATCAAATACTTTGAAGAAAAAGGATGTGAAAGTGTATCACTGGCAGTTACAGCAAACAATGATACAGCTAAGATATTATATCTCAAGAATGGTTTTGAAATAGAAGGTAAGGAAGTCAAAGAAGCATTTCTCTTTGTTGACTAATTATTCACTTTTCCTTTATTTTGCTTGTTTTCTTCATTACAATTCATTGTGTTTTCATTTGAAATCTCTCAAAACTAGCTCTGCAGCGTTTTTACCTGATTCTATAGATGGTTCCACCATGGGTCCCGGAAAGCTCCACATGCCAGAGTGGTAAAGGCCTTTTACAAATTTCAATCTCTGTTTCCACAAAATCATTTTTTCCCATCCTAATCCTGAACCTAGATGGTTTAGCGTATACCTGTGATAAGTTATGGGTGTACTGACGTCTAAGCTAATTATGTGTTTGCTTAAATCTGGTATATACTCTTCCATTCTTTTAATTAGTTTCATTGCGAATTTTTCCTTAACCTTCTCATACTTCTTAGACCTATTGAGTTTCTTACCAGCTTTCCAGTAATTTTGATAATCAATTGTTGCAGGAGACATAAGAAAAATACTATGATGATCCTCTTTTGCGTTTTCTGTAATATAGGATTTATCGTGAAGGGAATTAAACTTTGCAATAAAACTATTTCTATCTGGATTGTTGGGTTTTCCAGCTTCTACAACATTATTTGTACAATGGAATAAGACATCGGTACCTTCAAACTCATAATCGATTGGATTTAGATCTGTTACAATTGAAACAGAAAACCACGAACCTGAAATAGGTGTTTCCTTTAGTTTTTTATCAAGTTTCTTGGGAATTTCAATGCCTTTTAAGAGTTCATAATATAGTTGGTTTGCATCAACTGCAGCTACAACAGATTTCGCTCTAATCTCTGTTTTATCATCAAGTACTACTCCAACAACCTTCTTCTCCTCGATTGTTATTTTCGTTACTTTTTTTGAGTATTGTATCTTTCCACCATTCTGTTTTACCGCTTTAGCTAATGCGTTTGGAATCTCCTGTGCTCCTCCTTTAACTCCCCAAGCTGATTTTGCCATACCAAATGCTAAAAATACTAATAGCGCAATTGCTGTTAATTCTTCTCCTGGTGCTATATGCAACGCTGCACGTAGATCCTTGTATTCCTCACCTGGAAATAGCTCAGTCAAAAAATCTTGTAATTTCATCGAATTGTACTTCAACATGTTTCTAGCATTTAGTAGCATTGATACTCCCATTCTCAGTTTACCAAGAAGAGAAATAAGTTCCCTGCTATCCGTTGGCATGTTTTCCATTTCATACTTTACTAACTTTGCTATCTCGATTAACTCCTCCAAATCTTCATCACGAATATGTGGAAAGGATCTTCTCATACTCTTAACAAATAGCTCCTTTGACGACATCATAATATCCACATATTTGGTTGGACCTAAAATTCTATAGACAGCTTCGAGCTGTTTGAACTCTATCGGTTCTACACCAAATGATTCTAGAAGTTCGTTGAATCCTGGTCCATCCAGTATCCAATGAGCTCCAGGATCAAATATCAGCCCTTTACGAATAAATGAACAACAATATCCTCCTGGTCTTTCACTCTGCTCTAGAACAAGTACCTTTTTTTCAGCTCTTGCTAAATGAGCTGCACAAGATAAACCAGAAACTCCTGCACCTATTATGATAGTATCAAATGAGTCCGTACTCATAGAATATAAACAGATGTGTGGATATTTAATAATTGTCTAACAAAAGAAGAAAATTTTACCAAAGAATTAGAAAAGTTTGGTTGTTGAAGTAAAAAGAAGAAAGAAGACTTACAAAGATTTGAAAAGGTGAACTTCCAATCAGCATGCTTCCTTCATTCTTTTTATCTTGATAGAACACAAAAAGTTCCACTTAAAACAACGCTACCTGAAATTGGTTTCTTTTTAATTGGTTTTTTTACTTGTTTAGAATCATTATAATCTATGAGGAAATCAGGCAAATACTGATATCCATAACTTCCACTAGCAAACTCTTCAACCATTTCATCAAAGATAACTAGCAATTTCTCATCTGATAAATCTTCAATATCCTTTAACTTCCTCGCTAGTTCATACACTATTTGAAATGAGCTCTTCTTGATATTCTCCTGACTTATTCTCATAAACACACCAAACCGTTAATATTCTCAATATATGAGAATATCATTCATAAATTATTTAAGTGTTTCGCACAATATGATATTGTAACTCAAAAAATGCAAAACATTTTTCAAAAAAAAGATAAACTAGCATAAGGCCAGGGGTTTTAACTGATGGAA
>CAZPXJ010000051.1:0-7855 GCA_964590855.1 uncultured archaeon | reverse complement strand
GATAAACTTATAATTGTGTAGGTGAAAAATTATTTGAGCACTGAGCTTAGACGTGAATTAATGGCGTATAAAGATTTTATAATTGCAGAACAGGAACAAATCTTCATCATTGAAGATGAAGAAACAAACCGTCTACTCAGTGATTCAAAGTACAGTCCCATTTTCGAATCTTTAAACAAAGGCCCTTTGACAATAAGAGAATTGGTTAAGGCTTACAACAATATAGCAGATTCTCCTAAAAAACAGACCAGTATCTACAATTATCTGATGGATCTAGTAGACAAAGATTTAGTTCTCAAAGTTGGTCAAAGAATTGTCAGTGGAAAAACTGCGGCAGAGGTTCTGTATGGTCGACGAGCTAAATTATACTATTCCTCAGTTATGACTGAAGAATTCTGGAACACTGGACAGAGTAAATCAATTATTGCTAAAGTTAATCAATTGCTAACAGTCTATACTCTTTCTGAAGGTTTATGTGAAGAAAATCTAACTTCGCTGTTTCACAAGATTTTTTCGAAATTTCAAAGCGAAGTAAGTAACCTTTTTGTAAGCCATACCGAGAAAATTGATGAATTAGTTACTCCTTTGAGTTTCAGTCAACTATCTAGAACTACTGCTGTTCTAAATATGTTGATGATGGTCTTGTCAAAAGAGGATTATGAAGAAAATCTCAAGCGGTGTTTTCCCTCGAAATTCAAACAAGGATCTGGAGATTAGATGAGTCGCGAAGATTATATCACCAAAGAAACGGAACCTTTTATGATTATTGAGGAAAAGAAACAATTGAAAGCTTACAATGATCCTAAATTTTCTATTATTCTAGATATCTTAAGAAAAGGACCTATGCCTATTAGAGATATTACTTTCGAATACAATAATCGAATTGATAAACCCAAAACGGAAATTACTGTTTATAATTATCTAAAATCACTTCAAGATGTTAATTTAGTTATCATCGCAGGGCAAAGATTAGTTAGAGGAAGTACCGCTACAACTCAGTTATTCGCACGCAGGGCCCAGTTGATGTTTCCGATGACTTTGATAACTGATGGTTATTGGGAAACTGAAAATAGCCAAGAACTGATAGAAACTACTAGACACTTGATGTCTTTCTATACTGGTGATTCCCCAGCTGAAGCTGATGAGCTTAAAGTCTTGCTTAAAAATATCTATTCAATTCCTTCAATAAAATTGAAAGATTATGTTACAAACTATAGTGATTCCTTGAGAACTATTTTTTCTGATAGCACTCAAGAAGAGGTTCGAGAAGTTGTCAACCTTTTTTCTTTAGTTATGATACTTCTAGAATCTGAAGTATACGAAAAAGAACTCAAAAAATGCTATTCTTGTTTCAATTAATCCTTAGAGTTTAAGTCATCTAACCCAAAAACAGTTTCTAAAAGCTCAAAAGCTATAGATACAAATCTAGATGCCTGCTTTTATAATCCACCCTGTTAAAGATACTCTATTTTTTGTTCTTTTAGAGTAGTTCTTTAGTATCTCCCTTGCTTCTTTTACATCAACTTCAACTAATCCTTTCATGAATAGCACTTGATAAATTAACTCATTGAAAGTTGAAAGAATTTGACGTAAGATGGAGAATTTCACTGTTTTTACTTTCAGTTTAGCCATAGCTGTAGAACAAACAGTTTTTTTTAAAGTTTGATAAAATTCGCATTAATTTTGATTTCACTTGAAAAACTAATAATTGCGTTTGTAAATACTCACATACTTTGTTCCATAAGCACCTTCTTCTAATTCTTCTGGTTGTTTAGGCCATAAATATGCTTCTAAAGGTGATCCACATCTACTACATACAATCTGGTTTTGTTCAGGGAGACCTTTGTCATCATAATCAAATTTGATTTTAATGGAATGGTCGCAAATATAGTCGTAATTACACTCGGGACAATGGTAATAATCATAGTTATGGTTAGTTGTGGGTTTGAGTAAACCTACTGGACAGGAATAAGCGTTTACAGCTTTCTTACAATCACATATAAGGTGATACGCTATCTCTGTCATCAAAAAGGCTAGAATATACTAGTATATATATTTACCTCGTTAATAAAATGAATTTAGTCTATATCCCAAGGCATTCTTTGAACTCTTTTTGGAACTTTTCAAAACTTAGGAGAGTGAGGAGAATATTCATTATGTAGATAGCTCTATCCGTTTCTCTCCCTTCTAGTGTATAAACGAGTTTGGTAACTTCGTCTTGATTATTTTCGAAAATGTTGAATAATTCTTTTTCATTACTCTCCAATATTCGATGTATTAAACTTGTAAGGCATTTGACTGACGGACTGGATTTGTTCAGACTTATTCCTAGTAAGCCTGCGACAGTTTTAATCGTTTTATTACCTTCGTCTCCTAACCACCATTCAAGTGATTCCTGACTAACATAGAAGATTCGTGCAGTCCTGGCGTATAGTACTTCTGTTTGTGTTTTACCTATTACCATGCGTTGACCTGCGGGAGCAATCAATTTCGATTTAGTTAATTCCTTAATGTATCTATACATGGTTTTGTCAGTACGAAGATTCTCTAAAATTCGCTTTTGTGGTAATCGTTGTTTTGTCCCCTTTTCGGTAACATATTCGTTATATCGTTTTGTTAATTCTTTAACGGGCATAGGCTTTTCTCTTAAAACATTGAGAATAATTGCATAGTTTTCATCTTCAAAGAATTCTATTAGCTGTGGATCTCTAATAATTCTGATGCCATCTGGCACGAAATCTTTTTCTAGAAAATCTCTGAACTCCATCTAAAAAGAGTACAGATGACTATATCTTAAAAGTTTGTCTCAAAAATGGATTAAAAATAGGATTAAAAGCTTCAATTGAGGCAATCTTTGATTTCATCCTTAAATTGATCAGCTTTTAACAACATATAGATGGTTTTGAAAGTTGTAAGGAGGTGGTTGGTTTCCTTGAAAGAACAATCCTGTATAACCTCTTTGATTTCATCGTCAAATTCTTCAAACAATCTAATTTGCTCATCTTCATGATACATATCAACAGCTGACATTAATTTAGCCAAACCTTCAACACTTGGTTCTTTAATTTGCAAAGCTAGTGATAGCATCTTACTAACTTTTCTGAGAGTGTTTTTGCATTCCTCACATCGCCAAGTATCGTCTGAATGTTGACGAATAATAAATATTCTTGCCTTTCTAGCATAGAGCGTTTCAGTAGCGGTTTTACCTGTAACGACTCTCTGTCCAGCTGCAACAATTAACCCTGATTGTGTTAGATCTTTAACATATCTGTAAATAGTTTTTTCAGATTTTTGTTCTTTGCTTAATTTATATTCTTTGATTCTTTCTATAATCAATTTTTTATCAGAATCAGATAAGGATTTTTTATCCTCAAATTGCTTTTTCTCTTCTTCAGAAAATACATTTGCTTTCTCAAACAACTCCTTGAGGTTTTCCTTTGTAAATTCGAAATCTTTAAACTTCTTATCTAATTCAGGTCTAAACTTTTTTTCGATAAGAATATTGGATTTTTCAGTCATTTCTTTGACTGTTAATGGTCCCTCTCTCAAAATTACCAGAATAGGCCAGTATCCTTGATCATAAAACATTTCAACTTTTTCCCTTTCCTTAACAATTTCTACAGCTTTTTGTTCATACGTAATAACATCATTTGGCTCTGGTACGCTCATAAATTTCTTCACCTATGACTTTTAGAATAACTATATTTATATATTTTTCTATGGGACAAAGAAGATATTCTGTTAGTTTGTCTTACAATTCTCACACAATAAGAAAACTTTAAAAAGAATTGTGGGAAAGTGTTCTCAGAGGCTGAGAAAAGTCTCTCGCAATACAGAAAAAATGAACTCGGTGAATCAAAGTGGTATTAAAAGTAGAACAAAGAAATGAGATATTAAGAAGTTTCAAAGCTCTAAAGGAACTGTATAAGTATGAGTTTGTTGAAGAAGAGAACTTGTTTCAAGTATTGACTCAGGTTGCAGAGAACATGTTTAATTATAACTTAGCCAGCGAGTATTCTGCTGATCATCATATTTACGAGCAGCATCTCCTCCGTCAATCCTTCTCTCAAGAGAGAAACAAAAACATGACTAATCTACTTCTGCATAAAGGTTCTTTACTTTAACCTCATCTTACTTTCTTTTAGTATGAATAACACAAGTTGTGACTACAAGTTGTGAGCATTGTATAATAAATACAGAATATAAGATGATATAGAGGTGGTAGTAAATGACACTCAAAACAGAATATAAAAACATCTTTAAAAGATCTTTCAAAAACTTAGCTGCATACAAGCAATATGATGTTGAAAAAGATAAAGAACTCATCAAGATGATTGATCAGATGGCAGATACACTATTCGAATGTCAGTATAGTGAAAAAAAATACCCTGCAAATGAAATATATCAAAATTACTTAATCAAGAAAGATCTTCAAAAAGAAAGGAATAAAGCTTTAGAATTAAAGTCAAGGGTAGTTGGAATTTAACCGCGAAGTTATTAGTAATTACTACCCCCTTTACTTCTTTATATTTTTTTTTGGATTAGATTTAAAAGATAAAATCGAATTGTTATCTCATGTCAATTGATAGGGATTTGATTCTCAAATATCGAAGATTACTAAGAGTCTTTGATGATGATCTTGAAGTTTTTCCAGAAGGTTTTCAAACAGACCAACAGAAGAAGGTAACCAATCCCCCTCTGCAAAAACCCTATTCTGCAGATGCTGAGCTCATTGACTTGGTAAATATAGATGACATTTCTATAGGCAAAGACCATACCCTCTTTCAGTCACTTCTAGATAGACGAAGTCATCGAACATATACTGATGAACCTCTGACACTAGAAGAATTATCCTATCTCCTGTGGGCTAGTGATGGAGTACATGAAGTAACTAAGCATCATGGGTCGGGAACAAAAAGAACTGTTCCATCAGGAGGTGCTAGACATCCTTATGAGATTTATCTTTTAGTCAATAATGTCAATGAATTGGAACCAGGAGTTTATCGATATATTGCAATTGGTCATAAGCTTCTATTCATTAAATCAAAAGAAGAAATTGATTTACTAAGCAAACAAGAAGAGGACTCGGAATCACTAGAACAGCTGATTTATCAACCCTTTATTCTCACAGGAGCTGTTATCTTCTTCTTCGTAACAATTCCCTATAGAATGGAATGGCGGTATTCTATCCCATCCTATAAAGTGATAGGTATTGAAGCAGGTCATATTTGTCAAAACCTTTACCTTGCTTGTGAAGCACTTAATTTAGGAACATGTGCAATAGCAGCCTATAATCAACAGCAAGCTGATGATTTATTAGGTATTGATGGAGAAGATGAGTTTTCGGTGTATCTAGCTCCCGTAGGAAGAAAAGCAAAATCCACCTAATTCTTTTTCACAATAGATAATTTTTAATGTCATTCCTTCTATTGTTTTTATTGTATGATTATTGGTGATCAAAATGGTCAAGAAAAAAAGTAATGAAGAACTTACTGAGGATTTGAAAAATCTAGAATCAAAAATTCGAACTCTTGAAAAATTCCTGAATGATGAGAAAAAGCAGAAGGATCTAAGAGTTGAGAAACTAGAAACAACATCCAAGGAATTTGACAACCTTATTAAAAGTACAAATCTAGAGGTTAAAGGTCTTAAAACTAGTTTTGAGGATAAACTTGAGGAACAAGATGACTTACTCCAGCAAAAGGTTGGAGAGTTAAACAGTTTCAAAGAACAATATGCAGATTTCAAAGAACAAATGGAAGAACAACTTGCTAAAGTGGCCGAGAAAGATTTGCTGGTGGAAAAACTTCGTAATCAGGTAAAAGAAAAAGATATTCTGATTAATGAAAAGAGTACTACTCTAAAGAATAAGGAGAAGGAACTTAAAGATACTGTGAATCAAATGGCTAAAATCAAAGCCGACTATGAGTCTCTGCAATCAAAATATGATCAGACTAAAAATCTCGAGAAAGAGCTCAAACAGAAACTTGGTTCTGTAGAGAAAGAATATCTAGAGTTTAAATCTAAAGAAGAACCTGTTATGGCTCAAAATGATAGTATAAAAAGAATCCTGCAATCAAATGATCAAGGAAAAATATATCTGGCAGTAGTTGAGGCTCATCCTAATAATATAACTCTTGATGATATCTCCGATTCGACTGGTTTGTCAGCTGTAGTGGTTAAATCTTCTCTTAATGGCTTGGAAGAGCTAGGTGTGATTGAGTTCAATCCTGCAACAAGAGAAATAAAACTTCCCAAAGAGTAATCTCTTTTTTCTTTTTTCTTTTGTAAGTGAAAGATAAAATTTTAAACAGACTTTTTGTAAGAATTTTGATTAAAATGGATGAATTCATGAAAACAAATCGTAAAAGGTGGAATGAAACAACAACCATTCATGCTAAATCTGAGGAATATGATCTTGAAAGTTTCATGAAGGGAAGAAATAGTCTTCACGAAATAGAACTAAAAGAACTAGCAGACATCAAAGGTAAATCACTTCTCCATTTACAATGTCAATTTGGAATGGATACACTTTCGTGGGCTAGATTAGGGGCATCTAGGGTAGTAGGTGTAGACTTTTCAGATGTAGCAATTGATATGGCAAACTCAATTAATGAAGAACTAGCTCTTCCAACAGAATTCATATGTACAAACATCTATGATTTACCAGATAAATTAGATGAAGAATTCGATATCGTGTTTACCTCTTATGGTGTTATTAATTGGTTACCGGATATAGAGCGATGGGCAAAAATTGTGTCTCGATATGTGAAAAAAGGCGGGACTTTCTTTATAGCAGAATTCCATCCGTTCATGTGGGTATTTGATGATGAGCACAAATCAGAACCAGTTTATAGATATCCCTATTTCCAAGGTAAGGAACCTCTGCATTTTGTATCTGAATATACATACACAAGCCAAGATGTAGAAATAAAAAACGCTGAGACTTACGAATGGCAGCATACTTTTGGCGATATAATTACTTCACTCATTAACGAAGGATTAACGATAGAATCAGTAAAAGAATATCCTTACACCTTGTTTCCTCAATTTCCCTTCTTGGAAGAATCTGAAAAAGGAATTTGGAAATCTAAAGATGACAAGTACAATTTACCATTTATGTTTTCAATAAAAGCTACGAAGAAGTAGATTATACTCATTGATATGCTTCAATTGCACCATAAGGAATCCTAGTAATGAAGAGTGCTGTTACTTTTGGACCAACATTACTTAGGACTGCTGGACCTATTGTATCATAACAGTAGAACAAGGGATTTAATCTTTCCTTAAGAGAATTTGATAGTTCCTCAAATTTATTATCTTCTTTTCCATATGATCCTGCCATAACAAAATTCTTGAAATCTAAAGCATGCTCAGTAATCTTTTCACTTATAGCTTGGTAACTAGCTTTTGTTCCCCTGATACTCATCAAAGCATCCAATTCTCCATCCACTAGATGTAAAAGAGGATTTATATTAAGAAGAGATCCGATGGTTTGTTGAGCTTTACCGATTCTTCCTCCTTTGTACAAATATTTGAGGTCTTCAACTAAAACATACATGCGTGTATTTCTAATCATATCATTTATCTCATGAACAAGAGGAACTAATTCCATACCTTGTTCTCGTCTTTGTAAAGCATGATTAGCAATTAAAGCTACTCCGTGAGAAATAGATAAGGTGTCAATGAGAGTGATTCTACCCCTATATTTTCTAGCAGCTATTGTTGCATTTTGAAAGGATTTACTTAATTTATGACTTATTCCAAGATAAAGAATATGATCCGATACCTCCATAGCTTTGTCAAAAGCTTCAACAAAGTCTTTAACAGGAGCTTCAGTGGTAGAAATATCCTT
>CAZPXJ010000050.1:0-18689 GCA_964590855.1 uncultured archaeon | reverse complement strand
ATCTATGTTGAAGTTAGAATTGATACGGGTTATGGAGTAGTAGCGATTTATACGAATTCAATGGTGCTTTTAGCTTATCAACTCTTAATGTTGAACTTATCATACACCTTTGCTAATCCTGGAATATATCAAGTGTACTTCATCGTTGTAGAGCTTCAAACTGGATTAATTTGGACTAAAAACTGTAGATGGTATGTTCATGATGATGGCTGGTTAGACATTTGGATTGAACAAGGATACTATGGTGAAGTTGGGGTAAATTATACTATGCAATTTGGTGTTGGTAACCTCTTCTCTATCGATAAAACACTTAACCTAATTGTTAAAATAGTTCAAGGAAGCGATACATTGGTTGCCTATAATGAGACGAAGCTTGTCTTAGCGATGACTACGTATAGCTTCTATGTCTATTTGGTGTTTTCTAATGAAGGCTGGTATGACGTCTATTTCATTGTAACGGATGTCACAACAGGTGTTTCTAAAATAGCTGAATGTTGGTGGAAGATAGAAGAGGCAGTAGTTGTACCTGAATTCACTGCTTTAGCTTTGATCCCAATACTTAGTACACTTTCGCTCGCAGTTTTTCTAGCTTTAAGAAAGAAGAGACAGATTCTAAAATAATCCTCTCTTTTTTTCTTTTCTTTTTTTATACCATGCAATAAATTTTTAAAATTACTTTTTTCTCTGTCTGCTATGAAAAGGTATCTTGTGACAGGTTCATATGGTCAAATAGGTATGGATCTCATCCCTGAGATGATCAAACGTTATGGTAAAGAAAATGTGGTAGCAACAGGAAGAAAGAAAATTCCTGAAGCTTTCAAAGAATTAGATGTTATTTACAATCGGTTAGACATTAGAGATGAATATGGATTGAGACGACTTCTTGTTGATTATGATATTGATATAATAATTCACAATGCTTCAGTTCTCTCTGCAACTGGAGAGAAGAATCCACAATTAGCTCATAGTATCAACTTTGAAGGATTTTACAACGCACTAGAGGCAACAAGAGAATTGAATCTTGAACAGCTGTTTGCTCCTTCCTCTATAGCTGCTTTTGGTCCTACAACACCTCTGGATAATACACCAAATACTACAATTATGGAACCTACTAGTATCTATGGTGTTTCAAAGGTTTATACGGAACTAATGGGTAATTATTATAATAAGAAATATGGTTTGAATTTCAGAAGTCTAAGATATCCAGGAGTATTGAGTCCTGAAGAACCAGGCGGCGGTACAACAGACTATGCGATTTTTATCTTTTTTGAAGCTCTAAAAAATAAGAAGTATGAATGTTTCTTAGGACCAGATGTTAGGTTGCCGATGATGATGATGAGTGACTGCCTTAAATCTACTTTTGATTTGATTGAAGCTCCTGAAGAGAATCTCAAGCATCGCACCTTTAATGTTACCGGAATGAGTTTCACTCCTGAAGAATTGGCTAATGCTATCAAAGAGTATATCCCTGACTTTGAAATAGCCTACAAACCCGATTTCAGAGATGCTATTGCCCGTTCTTGGCCTCACAGCTTAGATGATAGCGCCGCTCGCGAGGAATGGGGTTGGGAACCAGAATTTCCATTTGAAAAAATGGTTGTAGAGATGTTAGAAGGAGTAAGTACGAAGCTAGGTATTTCTTACAAATAAATCATTCTTCTTTTCCTTTTTATAATTCATTAACTGAGTTTTCTTTATCTAATAAATCTGGAACAGAGCTCTTTGCTTCCTCAAGTTCTTTTAGTGGAACTTTAATTCGTTGTAGACCAATAAATTCGAGTTCTTTCATTTCATAATCACGATGAAAAGATGTATAAATAATAATTGCTTCACGAATATTTCTTCTAAGCTCATCCAAATCATTACCTCTAGCATGCAAATTTGGAAGTTCAACGATGGAACCAATATAAACTCCTTGCTTATCTCTTTCTATAATCATAGTGAAAGTTCTCATGAGATAGTCTCCTCATATTTGTTTTTCTTTCATTTCTAAATACTTTGTTATTCTTTACGCGAAGAATCGAATAAGTATTGTCAGCATCCTCTATAATTAGAAGAAAATTAAAATGAATGTAGAAATGTTAGAAAGAGTAAGTTACAGAAATTAGGTATTTCTTACAAATCTAATTAAGAGTATATACCAGTCCAAAAACGAATCACTTTTTACTTTCAATCTACTCTCGGTTGCTTAGCTTTAAATAGTAATTTCGCCCTTAAGTGATTGGAGATAGATTAGTCTCTCTTCCACGGGGGGTAAAACCCCCAGCCAACCCTCCCTTTTAACCATAAAACAACTACAAATTCTACAGTTTTTCAGTATTTAAAGACAGCAATTCAATAAAATCAATGAATTATCGGTAAGATTGAAAGACTACTTTTATAAATATTCAAATTATCTTATTTTTAGCATATGCATACTTTCTTCTTGAGGATGGACACACAATGAGAAAAAAACTAGGCATTCTTACAGGTCTTATAATTCTAGTTTTCCTATCTAGATCTGTTTCTAGTGCTACCTCTTTCCATGTTCCTGGAACTCTAGTTCTGGATCGAAAGTATGCTTTATACAATGCCATTTTACAAGAAGGGTATTATTTCTTAGTTTTCGACAATACTGGTTATCTTACAGATAATTTCAATCGCAACCATTCCTATGTTTTGTATTTCTTGGACTTCAGCATCGCGGGACTTGACTCAATAATTGGTCAAAGGAATGTCCCTGTTAATGACTATGTTATTGTAACGTTTGAATTCGAATTACCTGGTGTTTACGTTACATCCATGGAATTTGAGATGCATGCTTCAGAAAGTATTTCTTGCTTTATTGTTGATTATGAAGGGTTAGCGATCTATTTTGAAACAATAGGTCAAATCGATGTGGTAAATCAACGAACTATTCTGATTATCGTTTCAAGTGTTAGTGGAGGAATTATACTTCTGTTAGCAGTAAACATTCTTCTAATGAGATATAGAGTTTATTACAGACTGATAAGAAGATTCAAAAATTATAGAAATAGAAAAACAGGAAAACGGTTTAAGAATATAGGTTAGAAAAAAAGGCCATCTACTTCTTAGAAGCAGATGCTTTAGCTTTAGGAATTACTTTAGGAGTTGCTTTGGGAGTTGCTTTTGCGAACATTTTATCTCCATTTTCTAAGAAAACTTTAATGATCTTTTCTCGTCTAAGCAATGCTTGATTATGATTGAAGAAAATATATTGATTACTCGAAAATATCGGTTTTCTAATAGATGCTACTTTTGGTGGCAGGTGTAGAACAAAATCATCATCTGTGAAATCTTCATTGAATCCCATTAATCTTCTAAAGTCTTCTAACTTGATCCTAGTTCTTTCTGTAACTTCGATAAAGTGATTTGCTTTAACCTCATATTCAGTCATCTTTTGTTTACTCAGAAAGACATCGTATTTTTCTTGTAAAACAACTGAGAACCATTTAGCTTTTCTAATCTCATCAAGTTTAGCTCCATATCGGGTAAATTCTATGGATAAGTGTCTCTTAAGTTGAAGTTGTTTGAGGGTGAATATAGTTTCCTCAAGAGAGATACCTATATCAAGAGCTACTGTAGAAAGATTTACTTCTTCCTCAAAATTCAGTGAGTTGACAACAAGTCTTCTTTTCACATTTTTAACTATAATAGGTCGGATTATACCATGATAGATCAACCACAAGAATTGAACACCAATGATTCCAGTAAATATAGCCAGGTAACCTGATAGAGTATGATATTTTCTCCATTCTAATTCAGAAGGAGAACCAGCTATTGCTTTTTTGAAAAGAGTATGTTTCACTTTCTTATCGTTAGATAGTAAGAAGATTCTGAGGATAAAATTAGAAACAAGTGTATAGATAATAACTATAGCTAGAGCAATCATTGTATCATGAACAGCATAAGTATAATTTTCTGGTATCCAGAGAGGAATTGGTAATGTCGCAAAAGATACAATTGTTAGCAACCTGATTATGAATATTCGACTTCTATATCTTGGATCTAACTTGAATATAAACAGATAAGTGTTTAACAAAGCGATAGCAGTTGCTGGTAAAGCAATAATAAACACCCAAGGTTGTATAGAATAGGTATTAATAGACCCTTGATAGGAAATATCAAAAAATACATCTGGACTTAGTAATATTATAGAGAAACTTATTACAGAAATAAGCAGTAAAACTAACTCAGAAACTAGATGATAGACGGGAAATTTCCCTTTTTCTGGAGGAAGTTCTTCTCCATTGTTCGCAGCGTTATTCTGTACTTGAACAACAACTTTTCCATTCTTCATCTCCCTCAGCTTTCCGCTAGGAATTGACTCTTCATCACTAAAGGGCATATAAAGAAATGCCACATTGTCCTATTTAAATCAATGCAAATTAGGAATAATTATAACGCCCTACCTATCCGACATTTAAACTTTCGTTTCACTTTTCTCTAGTTTAAATACAAATTTCGGGATTATACTATCAGAGCAGACATGGCTAACATTCACACACGAGCATTCATCACTCTAATGATAATCAGTATCATTACTCTTGGAAAGGTTAATCATACTGACACAGGCAATAGTCTGCTCACCCACTCGTATAACTCATCACACACAAAAATGGAAGGGGTGCTCTCGCAGACACTAGGTGAAGAGCTTATCTTCAACTATACAGACTCTTTTTCTGAGAGCACTTCCCTATTTTCCATTAATGATCTAAATTTAACTAGTTATAACGAACTCACGATTAATTTCATAATTGATGGGGATCAATCATCTAAATCAGGAATAGCTGTAAGATTCGATATTGGTCCAACTCAAGTAGACTTCTTGATAGAAAAAAGTCATCAACACCCCACCAACTATTCACTCACTCAAGGGTTTGAAGTTGATATTCCAACTGTTGATGATTTCAATGTCACTGTTTCCTTTGCAGGTCAAGCTACCTACGGGCACAGTGGGGCACTGATTATTTTTGCAAATAGCTCTATTTCTAATTTAGATGTAATAGAACTAACTGAGACTGAGCAAGTTTTAGAGGTTTCCCCTAATTATCTGCTCTTTGAGGGGAACATGGTAGGGATGAGGGAGATCAACACTTCTACGGCATTTAGTAATAGCTTCAATAGTTCTTACATGGTAGATTTGACTATTTCTTTTCAAGCAAATGATTTTCAATCTTTTAACAATGAGTTAGTTTTAGTTTTAGATGCTGAAGAAGTTTGTAGAAGTGCGTTTAATGAAAACAGTCTGAATGAGATCAATTTCCAATTTGAAGCTGATACTGGATTTACTTTCCTACAATTACTATTTCAAGTAGAAGTCTGTTCAGATGTAATAGAAATAAACAACGTTACAGTCACAGGAAAAATGGTTGAAAATATTCTTGGAGGAGAAATATTCCACCAATTTGTTTGGATAGACAGCATAGACGAAACTATCAATCTCACTTCCTTTAAACCTGTTTCTGGTTATAATGAACAAATTCTCAATATATCTCTTTACACTAGTTTTGAGGGAACTACAGTTCTAAATGGAATAGATTACGATATCTATCTTGGAACTGACAAAATTGCTTCGGGAATTATAGGTGTAGCAAAACAAAATGGAGAGATACAACTCATCGAGATAGTCACCTTCACAGACTCTTATCAAGAAGACTTACTACTAAAATTCTCAGCTGATAACTCAGGAACAGGAACTATTACAATCTTTGATTCCTCAACAGTAACCATTAGAGAAATCGCTCATATTGACACGGATCAGTATATTCAGTATTTTGAAGAAGAGACTAGTTTTACAACCCCAGTCTATGGAGCACTGGTTAGAGATTATGTTGATATAATATTTGTAGAAAATACTTCCTTACCATTTCAACTAGAGTTCCTAATGCAATTTTCAGCCTCTGACTCCAGGTTCCAAAGCATAGCCTTATCCTTGTATGTTGATGATATAGCTGTCACAACTAAATCAATATCAGAAGAGGGAGATGTTCACATTATTCTCGACGTGGAACTTGGTGAAGAGTTTAATGAGATAAAATTCGTGTTCACTATTCTTGGTCAAGGATCAACTTTGACTGTAGAGAATATGCGATATATGCTCAAACAAGGCGTCAATGACAGTCAAAATCCTTTATCTCCTGAAGAAGAGTTTAACATTCCTTTCTTCAAACTTCCGAAAAACATTTTCTTAGGTATCTTCGTGTTGTTTGACTGCTGGTTAGTAATGGGTATAATGTTACGAATCTACAAGGGACGCAAGCTTAGGAAGACACAACAAGCTGAAAACGATGAATTTATTCTAGAGATTGTTCAACTCTCTCAAGAATAACAAACTGCAATTATTTTCTCTAGTTTTTATATCAATCTGCGGATTATTCTAGTGACATGGCCGTTCATTCAATTAGATCTAATGTATCTGAGAAAATCAAAAAATTCACAAAAAATCAGAAACAATCAATCAAAGAAAACCTTTATGCTAAAGGAGAGTTACCTATAGTCTTTCAGATTCTAGGAGCACTTGTGTTCTGGTTTATAATTTTCCTAATTCTAGCTATTTTCTTATCTCCAGCCTTGAAATGGTTAGGAGTGGTCATAGCTGTAATTGGCGCTTTTCTGATAATTCAAGCAATGAATTTCTTTGGTCGAAAATACGTCAGGAAGGATGAAGAGGAAGACACTGAACTTTCCTCAGAAGATTTAGACATTTCTCAAAATTCAATTGTACTGGGAAACCATTACAAAAGAGGAGGGGTAGTTTTAGTCAAAAACAATAAGACTAGACTTACAATAACACCAATATTACTCTTACAAGTTCTCTCAGTTTCTTCAGGTTCCACTTCAATTTTCTCTACCCTCTCTCCAGTTTCATTACAGAGGTTGAGCTTGAAATATCATTGCAGTATCATAGATACTTCCAAGTATGAAGTGATTTTACTCAAAGGAGGATCCATGAAGTGCAAGAAGGACACTTTAGCGATTACAATGAAACTATTGGAAGATAGTTTTTTCCAAGGAGCTTTTAATATTATCTCGGAGTTTCAAAGAGAGAAAAGAATAGAACTAGAATCACCCAAAATAAGCATCCTAGAAGAGATTTTTCCCTCATATGGAACAATTATAAACTTACTAGATAACAACGCTGTTGAAGCAGTTTCTACTCCCTTAGAAGAGAGTTCTGAGGTATCAGAATTAGAAGTTGAAGCAAGGAAACTTTACGAAGCTTTCACTGAGGAAAAACAAGAGGATTTGAGTGAATATCTAAAAGAAGAATTCTTGGAAGAGGATGAATCAATTGAAATGGAGACAGAAGTTGTTCAAGATGAAGAAAAGTCTGTCAATCCTCAGCAGCAGCTGATAATAAAAGATGTCTTGTTAAGAGAACTCAACTTTTCGTTAGACAGCTTCCTAAATGCTGCAAAAGGTTACTATAAAAAAGGCATCGAAACAAATTTAGATAAGAAATATGAAGTGGATATTGATAAATTCCTGAAACTCACTTACCTATTCTGTGATAAGGAAGACATACCATTTTTCTATTCATCTTATTCCTATTTACTAAAAATACTAGAGTTTCTAGATGTTGAATTACCTTCTTCAACTGACATAGAGAATTTCTCATCAAAGCTAGCTAGCGAATATGTAAACACTACACTCTCAGAAGAACATAAAACAAAATTGATTCAATTTCTTGATTTGAAGATAGGGAATAAAAACAAGAAACGCACAGAGGAAATCGTTGAAGATGAGAGTAGGATTGCATCAATTCCTCCTCCTCCAGGAAAGAGTGAACAGAAAATCAAAGTTCAGGAGGAAGTCGAATGATCGAAGAGATGTTCTTCCTTGACATAATTGAATTCTACCTCAAATTTTGGTTGATTTCACTAGTTCTACGATGGTTGTTATCCTTTCTACCATGGAAAGTATTTGATATTCTCAGGTTTATAGGAAATTTGATCAGATTTCCAATCAAGATATTCTTCTACTGGGTTTATGGTGTAAAAGTAGAAGAAAAGGATTTTGAGAAATCTATTTTCATCACCGAAGAAGTATCAAATTTTGATTGTCGAATAACTTCTAATGTTATTGGACCTCTATTGATTCAAACCTATATAGGCAGCTTCACTCTTTATTGGGCTAATCAACTTTATCCCACTTCTTACACTTGGTTAAGTATTGTACTATATGTCATAGGTTTCTGCATAATTCTTATGTCAGCACCTGATTTCAAAGAAGCAGAAGAATTACTAAGAGTAAGTGTTAAGTCAATTCTCTTATGGTTTGGGAAGCTAGTTCTATTAGCCATTCCAGCTTATCTGTTACTCCACTTTCTAGTAGGAATCGAAGCTTTAGCTCAAGGAATTTTTGTTTTAGCTTTACTCATTCCCGTCTATTATCATAGGAAGAAAGAATCAGGTGAAAAATGGCTCAAATCTAAAAAAGCTAAGGTAGTTGAGGCGGATCCCTTTGGTGAATGATAGTGAAGTAAATGAGATTGTAGATAAAATTATTGAGAACCTTGAGTCATCTTTAGACAAATTGGGACAGAATCTCAGAATTAAAGAGGTTCAAGAAAAGGTAGTAGATGTAGTTGAGGTTACGAAAAAGAGACCCATTGCAGAAGCAACTGAAGATTCTACTGTGGAGGAAGGAGAACTTGTTCCTCCCAAAATACCTTTTGCAAGTGTTAGATATCCTACACCAGACAATATCCTCACGATACAAAAAACCTATTCTAAACCTGTAAATGAATCTAGTTCATATATTCCTATTCCTCAAATTCAAGTTCCTAAAACTCAAATTTCAACTTCTCCCAAAAAGCCTGTTATCACTACTCCAATACTAGTAGAAGAGATTGAACAACTGGAAAAAGAAGAAACAATTGAGGAATATACTTCTTTAGACGAGGTTGAAACAGATTTAGAAACATTCTTTCTTGACATTCCCAAAGGTGTCAGATTGATACACCTATATGGCCCGCCTGGAGCTGGTAAAACCACTTTGGGTCTTCAAACAGCAATTGAGATTGCGCCTAAGAATACCTACTATTTCATTACCAGCCACGCAACTTCTATCATCAAGAGAGTTAAGCAAATTATTTACCATGCAAGATGGAATGAATATCTCAGTTTCAAACATGCTTTCTTTCCTATCGAAATATCTAACTTAGAAGTTTTGGAGGTTCACTTAGAGAAAATAGAGAATATGAGTTCAGATGAAGTAGGTTTGGTCATTATCGATCATTTAACTGATTACTCTCGTGGACAGATCCATAAAGAGGAAAGACGAAAACAGCTTAGAGAATTGTTGGAAAGGTTATACATTCTTGCAGATGAAAAAGATTGCAAAATACTAATTATTAACGGTTATTCTTACAAGGATTCTGCACCTGCAGAAGATATTGTAGAGTCCTTCTGTGATATGACCTTACATATGATTGTTGAAGATAACTGTGTTAAATTAATTGCAGAGGAAGAAGAATTTCCATTGATTTTAGATGATTCAGGGGTTAGGAATTTACATGTTAACGTTTATTACTAAAACTCAGTATTTCCTCAGTTTTTATATCAATCTAATTATTATAAGGTGACATGGTATGACAATTGAAGATGAATTAGTAAACAATTTAGCAACCAAATGGGAATCAGAAGGCTTACTAGTTGCTAAAGAGCTTCACATACCTATTGTAAACCAAATTTATTATGATAATTATTTAGAAGGTCGAGATTATATCAGAATCGACCTAGCAGCTTACGACAAAAAAACCGATAATATAATCTTTGTTGAAGCTGAAAATGGATTGTACCTACAACATCCTCAGATCTATCTTCCATTCTGCCACCTTTTGTATATTTTGTGTCCAGAAGAGACTTCATCTTACAGAACAGACCAGATAGATTGGAGCGAAAAACAAGGGATTGGAGTAATCGAACAATCAAACCAAGGAGAGTTGGTTGTGTCAATAGCTCCCGAGCTTAGAAGAATCTTTCCAGCTGTTCAAGCTTACGTAAAATCCAGACTTTTCAAACGAATAGAGAAGGAGAAGAAGAAAAATGTCATCATTACTAACTAGAAATAAACAAAGTAATTTTGTTGGAAGCAACAAATCAATCTATACTATAAGAAAAGGAAATAGAGTTACACTATATTGTGCTTTCATTGTTAAACCTCACAGGAAAATTGCTCAAGAAGACAAGAAAAAGAAGCCGTTTAGATACTCTGAACCTCAAACAGAGGAAGAAGCTCCTACAATTCTTGATGTTCTTAATCAAGTGAAAAAATTGAAAACCTCTGTACATAGAATTTTCTTACCGGGCAATGTTAAAAGAAAGAATTTGGAAGATGAGAAGAATGGTAAATCTAAACAGCAAGATCTCATACTGGATGAGCTGTTTGAGAATGAAAATCAGATTATAGATATCAAACTAACATTCTATTTACTCAAGGTTTGGAAAACCTTTGAAATCGGAGATACATTCTTTACAGTTAGTGATTTGGTTGAGGAGTTCATCTTTCTCCTGAGAAATGATCTTAAGCAGAAACTTGAGAATGTAGGTAAAGTTGGAAGGTTGTTAGGTTCAACTCTGGAAGAGTTTATTCTCTACAGCACACTTGAAAATAGCAATTTTCTCTCAACTGGAAAGAAGATGTTTAGTGAGTTAACTAATGATTATTTTACAATTGAAAAAGAAGAAGATTTTCTAAAAAATTTTTCTCTTGGTCCTGCTGTTGACCATCGACCAAAAAGTGTATTTTCTTTCCCCACAGGAATAGAATCTGATTCTGACTTTATCATAGGTCAAGCAGATAACGACTTATCTGTTGGTTTACCAGAGAATGCTTCTTTTCCAGTTCTACTAGCTGGGGATAAGAAAACTAGGGAGATTATCACTAACAAACTTCTCAAAGGAAAGAAGTTCATTATTCTAGATCCTCGAATGAATCTGGAGTTTCAAGATAGGATAGATACACCTTTAGAGAATCTAGTTCTTGGTGATAGTTTCAATTTCAATGTTTTAACTCCTGTTCTTAAGGATTATATTCCCGAGAAACTTGCTTCTCAATACATGAGTAACTTCATCGACATCATCAGATTAGTTAGTGATGTTAGAGGAGACGGAGCGGTACTTCTGAGGGATTTATACGATTTCTATGTAAATGAATATCAAGACGAACAAGAAGACATACTCTTTCCACGTAACGATCTTCAAGTTTCGCTAAACGATCTGTATACGATGCTAACTGTCGAACCTGGTGGTTTGGTAATCACGGATTTTCAGCTGTCTACTATACGTTCTTTGATCAATGAACTTCGAGATCCGTGTATAAGTGAAACAACCAAAGTTTTTGACAACAAGGGTTTAGAAGAACTATTTACTTCAAGCAAAATAATAGATTTTAGCTCTCAAGGATATAAAATTCAAAGGCTATTCCTCTACTCATTCTTATTGCAATTATCCATCTATGATCAAATATCAAAAGAAGGTGAGGAGATCATTATTTATATAGATGATTCAGAGTTATTCTTTTCTAGAGAAAGAGACAATAACATACTAGTTCACATTTTGAAGAAACTAGAGAATAGTCGATTCAAAATAATTCTTTCAACACCCTATCCTTCTCATCTTTCTCCAAGTATATTCGATATGACTTACAATCGAATTGTTGGAAATCTCAAATCTGCCAAATGTACCAAATTGTTAGCAGATTCGCATGGTTTTGATAAAAATCAAGTAGATTTCTTGAGGAGATTACCTAAAAACAGCCTTTTCTTAATCAGAGAGGACCTTGCTGAGAAACCTCTACTCTTGAATTTCTTTGCTGAGGATATCGATAATCATGATTTACAGGTAGTTGAATCTGTTAGAACAATTGCTAAGAAAACATCTATATCAGAAGAGGATAAAAAGAAATTAGCTATCAACTATGAGGACTTTGTAAAACTCCATCCAATCATGACTGAAGTTCTGGAGAAACTATCTTCGAAAGTTAACAGAGGGATAAACACTGAATCTCTCCCCAATCTTTTCAACCAATGGCCAAGAAACGAAGTTAAAGAAGCTATCGCAGCTCTAGAGATGTTTGGTTACATCTTCTTTGAATCAGTTGATAAGAAAGGTAAGAAGGATGAATTCTGGACAAAAATTACTCCAAGAGGAAAGAAATTCCTTGAAAAAATCAAATACTCTAGTTTGTTAGAAAAGCAGAATCGAGAGGTTGAGGATGACCTCACATCCAAAGAGGATTTTGTAGAGTTTATTGAGAAACCTAATGTGGTCGAGTTAAAAGAAAAGAATGTTGAAGTACCTCTTATCAAGAAGTTACAAAATATCAGAAAGATTATACGAGATACAAGAGATTCTGATGATACTCCCATTAACAAATTGGATATTCTGAATACATTTTTAGAGCAAATATCCCCCCTATTAGATGTCGAATATACTGAAGAAAGTTTAAAACTAGACAAATATCTAGAGTCTCTGAAGAACCTTCTTGGTGAAGAATCTACCGTTGATGATATTCCTATGAAGATTCTTTCACAGATATTCCAGAAAGCTCTTTCCTTAATAGATAGTATCCAAATCAAAGCAACCTACGGTGAAGAAACACAATCAGATAAAGATGAAGAATTTATCAATAGAATAATTGACAAGGAGTTGAGCTCCGAGAAATGGCAGGAATTTGATAGGGATATTTTCCTAACTGAAATACCAGAACTATCTGAGATCTCCAAAGATAAGAAACAAATTGAGGATTTAATCAACTCTGAATTTCCCGAAGAAGTGCTTAAAGGCTTAGAACTTTCGCTTAATCTCCCAAAAGAAGAGTTCATCGCTACTACCAAAGAGGCTATAGCTTCCTTGCTTCAGATTAAAACAACCTTCTTCCCTAACATGAAATCAGAAGAGTATTTAGATGAAATAAACACTTTCTTCAAATCAACAGGTTATCCTGAACCTTACGAAAAAGCACAACAACTGTTATGGGAATATTCTGTTGTGGATAAGAAATCTTCTTCAAAACCAGCTTATACAAAAAACAGAAGAGAGATCATTGAAAGTATTCAGAAAGAAACTGATGTTTTTAATTTTGACACGAAGTCAAAAAACAAAGATAGTCTAGTAGGACAACTCAAAGACAGCATCAGGAAAAGGATTCATAATGATTAGTTTTACCTTAGATAATCCTGCTTTAACTAGCTTTCAGAAGAAATGTCTGGATGCTTACACGAAGAACAAGGATGTTCTAGTTATAGCTCCCAGTTCCTCAGGTAAGACATTTGTGACTGAACAATATTTGCTTGAATACTTTCAGTCCATTTATGGTAAATTCTTAGTGTCTCCCCGAAGATTCAAGATAGGATTTGTTCTTCCTTACAAATCACTCGCTGTTCAAGAATATAATCATCTTGAAACTCTGGTTAGTCACCGAGGTATCAAAACTCTGCTAGCTGTAGGTGGAGTAAATATTGAAGAAGAAGATGTTGCAGAGAGTAATATTCTAATTGGTACTTATGAGAAATTTCTAACCTTGATGAAGAAATATGAATCTCTCCAGAAGTATCTTAGAATTCTTGTTATAGATGAATTTCACTTTTTAGGGACTGACAGAGGTAAAGTTCTGGAGGAGATTATCCTTCAGTGGAAAAAGCAAGAACACACAGCTCAGCTCATACTTCTCTCTTCATCAATTTCCAATCCCTTAGAGATCTCAGATTGGTTGAATGTTTATCCTATAATCGAAAAAGAAAGACCTGTTCCAATTGACTATATTGTCGAAATAGCTGCTGATACGATTAAATTTATTGAAAATATTAGACAAAATAAACAAGTTCTAGTTTTTACTCATTCACGTTCAGATTCTGAATTTTTAGCTGAAAAGATCGCTCAGAAAAACAAACAAAAAAATGATATAGAAATAGATGAGATGATTAGAGATAGTTTGGAGAACACTCAAGATTCCAAAACAAGAAAAGTGCTTCAACAAACCTTCTTCCCTCCACAGCTTAAAGCGATGGTGAAGAAAGGTATAGCTTATCATCACGCGGGTCTCTCTGACCTAGTTAGGTTGTTAATAGAAGACTTATTCATAAATGGTGAAATAGATGTTTTGATATCTACTTCCACCCTGGCAGCAGGGGTAAATCTCCCCGCGGATATATCGGTTTTTAACCTTAAGCACAGAAAATAATATGGTTTTCCAAACTTTAGGTAGAGCTGGAAGATTGGGTTTCAAAGATTATGGTAGAGGAATAGTTCTAGTTAGAAGTGAAAGGATGAGAAGAAATACCGAAGATAAGTTCTTTGATCATACCTCTAACAATAAGGCAAAACCCATCTACCATGCAATCGAGAGTAAATTTGGTGACTATGATTATCTTTTACAATTCTATCTAGATAGATTCTATTACGCTAAACAATCTTCTCCAAGTGAGTTAGTACAATTACACGAAAAAATAGAAGATACTTTATGGTATTACCAGAAGAGATCTAAACTTATGAGAAACATCGTAGATTTCGAACTTTTCCAATCCTTATTTTCCTCTGTTGATTCTACTCTTGAAACAACTGAAATTATCGAATTTTATAGAAGATTAGATAAAACGAATAACATCAAAGAGAGAAAGATGGAAATCAAGTCGATTGAAGGATTAAATACAGCTGCTATGGTTGCGAATGTTCAAGAACAGTCCAAACTATTCCAGATATACCTATCGCCATCCAGAAGGAGCTGTACCTGCCAAAACAAACATTCTAATTTTATTTGCAAACATCAGAGATTCTTACTTGAATCCTATCCTGAAGGACAAGAGAGATGGTTAAATAATTATGGTATTTTAGACTTCTTAGTAAGAGAAGGATTCGTTGTTAGATCTTCAGGGAATAATGTCAACCTAACATACATGGGTAAACTAGCAGCTAGTCATTATATTCACCCTTACGATTTCTTAGATTATCTCGAATTCTGTGGGATAAATAAAGAACTAACTATTACTCAATATCTTAAGCAATTTATTACTAGAGATAAGAGAATAAAGCAAGAGATTAAAGCGAATGAATTATCTTCGCTCCTAGCCATCAGACTAGCTCATGATATAGTTCAAGGGAAGGAAATCAAAGATATCTGTGAGAAGTATAATATTAGCGATAGTTTTGTAGATGATTGGAGAGAGAATATCTTTAGATTCATGAAAATGTTCGAATCACTCAATCTTTTCATAGGTAAAAAAGAAGAAGCTGAGAAAATCTCAAAATGGATTGAAAAAAGCCAGGGATTTATTGAGATTGAGATAATTAATAATGGTATATCAGAGGCAAATAAAGCAAAAACATAAAAGACTCCTATCTAAAATGTTCTAGATTTATCCAACCTTTTACTATTAAAAAAACTAATTGTTGTCTATCATTGACAAAGAAATCTAATAGTTTCAAATAACCTTAAAAAAGAAATCTTGAGATTCTTATGAAAAATGGCTAAAAACTTAAATTACAATTGATAGCAACTTTCTATGTTTTTCCTAATTTTTCTATATTATTTTCACCAATTATTAATAAGCAAAAAACTAATTATTTATTGTTGATTAGTGTAAACTTATGTTTCATATTCGCTTTGTGATGAGATTAGGATGAAGTAATAATTATTTAGTAAGGTAAGTGACAAAAATGAGAAGTATTCAGTTGAAAGAAAACATACAATTAGCATTGCGTCCGATCAATATTGTTTCGATACTATTTTTGATACTACTTCCGATCAGTTATCTCTTCAAATTCATGAGTATAAATATTGAAACTACCCTTTCACTAATAACCAACTCTATCTTCACTCAAGTGCAGATAGTTTATATTCTAATTATAGCAATAACTGTTCTCCAACTTTTGGGTACTCAAGATTTATTAATGAGAGTAAGTGCATATACTGCAATTTCCATTATTCCTTTTTTAAGCATTATTCAAGTTAGCGGTTTCTTTTTTCCAGATATTGCATATTTCCAAAGACTATACTATAGCTCACAAATAATCATCTATGTCTATTCTCTAGTTATAACTATTTTTTTCACTTTTATACATTATATAGACACTCAGAAGGAAAAGGTGAAAATCTTCTCAATAGGCGGATTTATTTGGTCGGCTATAATTATACTTTTTCTTTTTACATATTCTCCTTCTCTTGTTTTACAATATGTAATCAGTGTTTCAGTGCTCCTCCTTACACTTTCTTTAATTTTTCTGTTTGCTTTCTTTAAAGAGAAATTTATGATAAATCAACCAACATTATCTTATCGACTATTTCTAATATTTATTTTCGTTTATCAGTTTGGTTTCTTAAAACAAATAACTGAACCTTATTCAATTGGAGTTTCCGTTTCACATTTTTATTCCTTACTAGGATATATATTCGGTTTTTTTGCTATAATCAAGAGTATCGGGTCGGTTCCGAAAAGAATTCTAGAGGAGAATTTGCAAGAGAGAGAATTGGTTATAACCTCTCTCCACTCCATTGTTAGACATGATGCAGCGAACCATTTATCTGCAGCATTAGGTTTTATGGAAATCGCAGAAGATGCAAATTCATGGAATTATATTCAAAAGGCCGCTAAATCAGTCTATAAAACAAAAGATTTGCTTGATAGCTCATCCGATCTATCTCAGAAGTTCGTTGGCAGAAAGAAGAGCATGGTTCTCTTGGAGAATCTTCTAAAACAGATAATCGATGAGGTCAAAGAGTCAGTTCTAATTACTTCTGAAAAAGAATTTCAATATGAGGTTGACATAATCGATTTACATATAGATGAAAATCCAGTGCTTGTTGGTGCTATTAAGAACATAATTGAAAACGCAATTAAGTATTCTAAAGATGGATTTGTTAAAATAGACGTAATTACAGAATTAATAAATCAGAAAAATAACAAGAGGCTCAAAATATCTATCAGTGACTACGGAAAGGGTATCAATCCTGTTAGACAGAAAAAACTTCTATTTGCACCCGTTAATTCAGATTCTGGGCATGGAATAGGTCTCTATTTATACAATTTACTAATTAATAAAATGCTAAATGGGGAATTATTAGTTCAGAATAGGGTAGAAGACGATTATGAGAAAGGAACAACAGTGATTATTTCAATTCCCTTAACAGAATTAAACTAGGATTAGAAACTCAAAGAAAGACAATCAAAAATACTTACTTTTTTCCAGCTTTTCTCGCATTTATATATCAATTTGCGCATTATCTAGTGACATGGCTAACGATATTGAAAGTAGTGAAGAAAGTAAACCTACTAAAAAGAGAGTTACCAAAGAAAAGGATTCTCTTGAAGAATTCCTAGATGGAATTAAAGGTCTTTCTGATACTATGCGAAAAAGAGTTTACAAGGTTTTAAACACCGAAGGAATAGTAGATCCTAGAGGGATCAAGTCTTTTACACATAAACAGCTGCAAGAGCTTCCTGGAATCACTGAGGTTACTGCTGGTTTACTATTGGATCAGTTTAAAACCAAATCTGAAGATAAAATCTTCCTTTCCTTAGACGAACGAGAAGAATTAGAAACAGAACGAGTAAAGATCAAAACAGGTGCAAAAGCATTAGATGATCTTCTTCAAGGAGGAGTGCCATCTGGGACTTTTGTGGAACTTTATGGGGCACCTCAAAGTGGCAAAACCCAAATTTGTTACTCTCTGAGCGCTAACTGCTTGCTTCCTGAAGAGTACGGCGGACTCGGTGCAGGTGTAATCTGGTTAGATACAGAAGGATCGTTCAACAGTCAACGATTGAAACAAGTTATCTCTTACTACCAATACACTCACAATATTCCTGAGAAGAAGTTCAACACCGATCAATTCATGGTAGCTGCAACTCGTTCTTTAGCTTCAGTAGAACTAGCAATAAAAGAAGCGGGTAGAATCATTCCCAAGAACAAAGTAAAACTACTAATTGTTGATAGTCTCATGGACCCGTTCAGGGCTGAATACGGCGGATTGGGACAACTTGCTGATAGACAAAAACATCTCAACAGAATCCTTCATTCACTCATGCGAATTGCAGAAGCTTGGGATCTCGCAGTAGTGTATACTAACCAAATTCAAGCAAATCCTGATCCTTTCTCAACTGCTATGGATAAGGTTCTCCCTGTCGGAGGCTTCGTTTTAGGCCACGCATCAGACATACGTTTATGGTTGAGAAGAGCCACCTCGAAAGTGCGAAAAGATAATGATGCACCTAATGCTCGACGAGCTCTCATCACTGATTGTGGTTGGTTGCCTATGCAAGAGACTCATTTCTCTCTGGGACCATTCGGAATTTGTAATGTTGAAGAAGAAGCTAATCATCGTAAATTAGCTCTTGATATAGGTTACAATCTAGATGTACCAGTAGATGTCCAAGACGAAGAAGAAGAGGAGATTAAGACGGAATTTGCTTCGTTGGAGTAAGGAGGAGAGAGATTTGCGTCGAGTTGTTTTTCTTTTTGTTCTTTTGTTGTTTATCCCCCAACCAATGACCCAACTATTAGTCAATAGTTTGGTTAAATCCTCAGATATTGCTATTGAGGAAAGTTTCGTGATTGAATACAATCCTGAGACCGACTACATTGTTGAGGATACAATTATTCGTATAACCCCCATTACTGAAGAAGAGTATAATCAATCTATTGCCAAGAATTCTCCTGGTTTACCTCACCTCTCTCCTGCTATTT
>CAZPXJ010000049.1:0-18762 GCA_964590855.1 uncultured archaeon | reverse complement strand
GTGCTGGTTCGGGAAAAGGATGTATTGCTAGATATTTTGCCATTTTTTTTACCTCACATATATGTCAAACAACAACGCATATATGAATCATTTATTGACACATATATGTATCTCAGAAAGACACATATATAAACATTGTGCAAAAATGAAGAACAAAAGAGGATGGGAATCAAAATCTAGGATTTGGTTTTTTCAACGACGGGTTCATTACGTTTTGAATCTATCTTCACAACTGCAGGTTGTCTAATTGCGGTAGGTTGAGGGAGATCACTTAAACCAAGTTCTTTCAGAACAGATTCATATTTATCTGTTAGGAAAAATTGTTTTAGTTTGTACCATGAGGTTTGTACAAGTATTGGAAAGTCTTTGAATTCCAATGAACAATTGTGATCAGCCATAGATTCTTTCCTATTAATATCCCCACATTTAAAACAGTATTTCCACCTTGCAGGATGAACATAAATCTCTTCACTACTTAGCATATATGCCTTTAAACCTTCAGTAAAGGGAATCTTCCACAGATTCTGAGCAAATTGTTGAGCTATCGCTCGGATCTTAGATTTTTCAGAATCTAGTATGTCTGGCAAGAAAATCACGTTTGTTATATGTATTGATTTCTGATACATATAAAAAGATTATGTAAAGAAGAAAGTTTATTTATTGTTCTTATCCGACACAAATCAATTTTTTGCTCATAAAATAAAGTATAAAAGGATTTTATCTCATTGTACATTACTTATAGTGAAAACTATAGATATTAATGACTAGAAAGGCATGGTGACAAGTGTGACTACTGAAACAATAGAGTTAGAGTTCGACCAAGAAGAAATAACTAAAGCTGAAGAAGAATACAAGAAACTTCAGTTGGATCCAGCTCAACAAGAAATGGTTGATTCTATTGCAAAAGTCACAAATGATGTTGTTTCATTACCTGAAACAGCTGTTAAGAATTTTACTTGGAAAATCATGACCAATTGGCAGAAGATGCGTAGAATAACAATCGCTGAATTAGAGAACCGACCTCTAAGAGACAAAAATGATGCTGCCAAGGAAATAATCAAACAAGCAAAAAAATTCTACATTGAACTTCTCTCAGAAGCTTCTCCAGAACAAAGAGATTTGCTTGAAAAGAAGTTTGATACTGTGATTAAACAGAGTTCAATACTTCTGAATAATTGATTAAAGATAGATTCCAAATAGCCTGATGATTTTGCTCCTGATTCTACGATTAAAATTATATTTTTGTGAAAAAGATTAATATCATTCCTCTATAGATACTTGCTAGGTACTCTAAATGGTTAATTCAGAAGAGATAATTCAATGGATCGACTTCAATCAACTAAGATTCACAGAGATTTCTGATAAAATTTGGGAGTTTGCAGAGATTCGTTTTGAGGAAGTTAAATCGGCTAAGTTACAGATTAAAGTATTAGAAGAAGAAGGGTTTGAGATTTCTAAAGGATTGGCAAACATGCCTACAGCTTTTATTGGATCTTATGGAGAAGAAGGACCAATTATTGCTATTCTAGGAGAGTATGATGCTTTAGCTGGACTAAGCCAAAAAGCTAACAAATTAGAGATATCTCCTGTTAAAGAAGGGGGTCATGGTCATGGGTGTGGCCATAATCTTCTTGGTGCTGGTAGTCTCGCAGCTGCTATTGCTGTAAAACATTATCTTAATGCTAACAAAATCCCAGGTATTGTTCGGTATTATGGTTGCCCAGGTGAGGAAGGAGGGTCTGGTAAAACCTACATGGTTAGAGAAGGATTATTTGATGATGTAGATATAGCCTTATGTTGGCATCCTTTTAGTACCAATTTCCTATTCAACATATCAAGCTTAGCCAATATTCAAGCTTATTTCCGTTTTACTGGTAGAAGTGCACATGCAGCTGGAGCACCTCATCAAGGACGATCAGCTTTAGATGCAGTCGAACTAATGAATGTTGGTGCGAACTATCTTAGAGAGCACATCATAACTGAAGCAAGAGTACATTATGCAGTTACTAATACGGGGGGGAATGCACCGAATGTAGTTCAAGCTAAGGCAGAAGTTCTGTACTTGATTAGAGCACCAGAAATGTCTCAAGCTCAAGAGATTTATGATAGAGTGATTGACATTGCCAGAGGTGCAGCTTTAATGACTGGAACCGAGGTCGAAGTAGTTTTTGATAAAGCAGCATCCAATATTATTCCAAACAATGTTGTAGGTAAGGTGTTGCATGAAAGAATGCTAGAAGTAGGTGTTCCACAATATTCAAAAGATGAATTAGATTTTGGTAAAAAGCTGCAAAAAACATTTGGTGATAGTGAACCTTCTGAAGTATCTAGATATAAGATATTCGAAAAACAATTAGGTACAGATATCATTGAAAAATTGAGAACTCGTATAATGTTTGATGCTATCTTTCCAAACACACTTCCAGAATTTACTTTACCGGGATCAACAGATGTTGGTGATGTAAGTTGGGTTGTACCGACATCTCAAATTGGAACAGCTTGTATGGTAATTGGAACACCTGGACACTCTTGGCAAGAGACAACTCAAAGTGCAATGAGCGTAGGTCATAAAGGAATGATCTATGCAGCTAAGGTTTTAGCTCTAGCGACTTTGGATTTTATGGAGAAACCTGAACTTATAGAAGAAGCGAAAAAAGAGCTTGGAACAAGATTGAATGCAAAACACTATTCCTGCCCAATTCTTTCTGAGATAAAACCAAATGTTCCTGAATGGGTTTTTGATGCGATGAAGTAAAATCCATTTTTTGTAAATTCCAAACTTCAATAATTTAAATTCAGAACTGCACAAAAATAAAAATGGATTCTAAAGACCTTAAAACGTGTTATAATGGAGAAATACCCTCTAAAAAAGCTTCAACCATCTATAAGGATAAGAAATTGTATTTCTGCGATACTCCTTGTCTTGATCTTTTCAACAAAGATCCTGAAAGATTCCTAAATTCAACACATTTCAGATTGGAATTTGAGAAACTAGAAGATGCATAAGTACTGCTATAACTAAACAATATTTATGTAGAAGATATGTAAAAAATTTCCATGTTCAATTTTGACAGCGATTTATTCTTCGGAATCTTGATTGGCTTAATTTCTTATATTTTATCATAATACAGATCAATAAAAGAAGGGAGGGATATTTTAAAGTTTATCCGTAAATTGAAGTATCTGCAATAGTCTCAGGAAATTCCTCATCTTCTAATTCTTGTAACCTTTTCTTTGTTTCTTTCACTGTAGGTTGCTTGCGATACCTTTGTTTATCTTGTTCTCTTTCTTCTCTAGTAAGGTAGAATCTATTAATATCTCGCTTCATGAACATCTCAATTCGTCTAATCATGTTCATCTCTTCTTGATCAATTAGAGAAATAGCCATTCCGACTCTTTCCATCCTGGATGTACGTCCTATTCTATGAACATAATTTTCAGGATTACCAACTGGTAAATCATAATTGAAAATGTGTGAAACGTGAGGTATATCTAAACCTCTTGCTGCCACGTCTGTAGCAATTAAACAAGTTATTTTATTTTTTCGAAAATCGCTCATTGCAATTTCTCTCTGTCTTTGAGACATATCTCCTTGTAAAAGACCAACTCTGAATTCTATTCGTTTATCTTTAACCATCCTTTTTTCCAGTCTTTCTCCCCATCGTTTAGTATTTACAAAAACAATGCAGGATTTAGGTTTCTCCCTCTGAAGCAGCTTAATGAATGAATTATATTTCTGTTTAGGGTTATTTACCTCATAATAATATTGTTTACATGAAGAAACAGTCATATCATCACGACTAACATCTATCTCAATGATATTCTCATCTAAACTATAATCCATCATAATGTTCTTTACCTCAGGCAACATCGTAGCTGAGAATAGAAGTAATCTAGGATAAACGTTTTTCATTGCATCAAACAAAATAAAGTCTACATCAGGTAAGAAGCCCATATCAAGCATTCTATCTGCTTCATCAAGAACTGCAAATTTAACTTCTCCAAATGAGATTGCATTGCGATGGTATAAATCAATTAATCTTCCTGGAGTAGCAACAACAATTTGTGCCCCTTCTTTGATTTTCTCTATCTGTCTGTTTATAGAAACACCTCCATAAACTTCTACAGCTTTTAAACCTAAATTTCTACCAAGTTTAGAAATAACATGATAAACTTGTTTACATAACTCTCTTGTAGGTACAAGTATAAGCGCTTGTACTCTTTTTAAGGAAGGATCAAGAAATTCCACTACAGGTATTGAAAAAGCTAAGGTTTTTCCTGTCCCTGTTTTAGCTTGTGCTAAGATATGTGTATTCTCTCCCTTCAAAATTTCTGGTATTGCTTTTTCTTGAATGTCTGTAGGGGTGTGTATCCCCATTTCATCCAAAGCTTGCTTAATTCCGCTTTGAATATTATAATCATTAAATTTCATATGTATCAGTTGTTTTATTTGTCATAGCTAAGTTTTGTTTAGCGGTTGCTTTTTCTTAGCCTTATTAAATTGAACAAAATTGCGTATTTTTATTTTTTAATCTTCCTCAACTTTGAGCTAATTTCTCGGCATTGTTTTAAAATGCTTTGTTTCAGCGACTTATAGAGATTTCACTCCCAGGATTCTGGCCAGTGCTTTTTATCCAGAGGGTTATTTTGATTGATTCCCACAATTTCAAGAGCATGCTTATTTAGTTTCCCGTATCATTGCCTTCTATACCAGCTTTAACCGAAGCTTTTTCCGGAATTGTAGAGGGGACTTCAGCTTTTGTTTCAACAGGGATTGTAACTACTTCACGTTCTCCTAGTTCAACACCAATCTTTTGAAGAGCTAAATTATATTTTTCCGTTAAGAAGAAACCTTCTAGTTTTAACCAGTTTGTAGCAACCACTACTTGAAAACTCTTAAAATCTAAGGCACATTTATGATTGCTCGTATTGAGATTTGCTGAAGCTTCAATATCACCGCACTTCAAACATATTCTTATTCTTGCTTTACCATCATATAGTTCATTGATAGTTGATTGGTATAACTCTAAACCTGAATCAAGAGGTGCATCATGAAGATCCATAGCAAAACGTCTAGCTCTGGATCGAATTACTCTTTTTTTGGCGGTGGTCGTGTCTGTCATATAACTTCCCTCATGTAGTATATAACCATACATCCTTTTAAATATATGTCAATTGGCAAAAATTACCTTTTTACTTAAATTATTCGTCTTTGTTCCGACATCTTAGGCCATATTTGCCGCATTTATTTTAATAATCTATTTTGCTTTATTGTGTGCCATAAAGCCCTCATAAAGCCAAATATGCTCATTTTTTGTTCTAGAAAGATGTAGTCGTAATACCGACATATGTTGCTTCTACAAATCTGTTTATATAGGATGTCGGAAATAGAACTACATGTAAGAAAACCAAACGGTGAAAAAAAATGAATGACTACGAACTTTCCAGATTGCTGGACCAAGAGATCAGGGCGCTCCAAAAGGAGTTAAGTGAGTTGAAAAGAGCTCGTCGCGCCTTTAAAATCAAAGCACGCTCTGAAAGATTGTTAACTCAGCGAATTCCTCTTACAGGATAAGCTGGGTCTTCAATCCTTTTTCTTAAAATGAAACGGAGGTGAAAAGTGTGTTAAGCCTACCAAAATTAATCTATAAGATCAAGGTCTCTAGACCAATAGTGTATCTCTGGAGAATGCTAAGAATTGCCTTACCATTGTTTGCAGTTGGTATCGTTGTTGGATTAGCTCCTGCATTATCTAGAATAATGATATAAGTGATAGAAAGTGTATCCTCACTTTTCCTCTCATTTATTTCTTTATGATTATCATCCAAGAACTCACGCTGTTTGTATCTTGCTGAACAGACATACCCGCAGAGCTCACTATCTGCTAAGGATCAGGAAACAACAAACTCTAAACTGAGTTTGTGTGCTGCCATCAATGTTTCCTGATCCTTTACGCTTCTTCACGATGATAATCTGATGTTCTTACTCGGGACTTAGACATTTTTCTAAATGAGGTGTAAAAAAAATTTATTAGACGTTTCAGAATTGATAGAACCCTCTCATTAACTTGGAGATTAATAGTATACATAGTATCTCTGTCTGTCATAATTGTTGCAGGGGTTCTCTCGCTTTCGATGATTTCTAATTCAATATAACGATGAGATTTAGTCCTTTCATCTTTTTTTTTCGAAAAAAGAGAAGGGATAGATTAGAGTGAGATTTTTTACTTTTATGGAATTAACCACTTACCTGCTTTGTATATTTTTTTACCATCCAGATAGATAATAGAATCTTCACTTTTCATATTTTTGAGTATGTCCCAGTGAATAGGTGATTCGTTTTTTGATCCTACTTCTGCGAAACCAGATCCCAATGCCAAATGAATTGTTCCACCCATTTTCTCATCAAAGAGCATATTCTTGGTGAATTTAGTTATGCCGTAGTTTGTTCCTACCGCAACTTCTCCTAGAGTATCTGCATTTTCCATTTCTAGAACTTTTTCTAATAGTTCTTGTCCTTTTGAAGCCGAATAATCAACTACTTTCCCCTCTTTGAACTTTAACCAGATATCCTCAACTTCTTTACCCATGAATATTCCAGGATATGTAAATCTAATAGTTCCATTTACGCCATTTTCTACTGGTGAAGTGAAAACTTCTCCATCTGGTAGATTTTTATCTCCACAAGCGTTAATCCATCCTCTTCCCTCTACACTCAGAATTAAATCAGTGTCTTCTCCAACGATTCTTAATTCTTTACCAGTATTTAATACTTCAACAATGGTGTCTTGCTCTTTTTTAACATTCAACCAGTGATCAACGGGATTTTCTTTATCTAATGCTAGTGCTTTATAGACAAATTCTTTGTATTCCATTGACCCCATGTTTCCTTCTTGTGCAAATGCATGTGAAGGATAAGGACATATAACCCAATCTAATTCTCCTGAAGCAGATCTCTCGAAAAATAATCTGTTCATTTCTTTATTTGCCGCTCTTGCTTTCATCAATTTTTCAGAATTGATATTTGAAAGAGATTTTCTATTTGTTGAACTAAAGATATTGATAAACTTATCTGCCATTTTAATTCCTTCAATTGCAAGAGGATTTTCAAATTCTAATTGGTGCTCTTGTGCATAAGTGTAAAACAACTCTGCTTGGCCGGGAATGGCCATGTTAATATTAATTACATGACCTCCCGCTTTTATAATCTCTAAATCTATCTCTCGTAATAGATCTGAAGATTCTATACCGCCAGCAATGATAACTTTGCTGCCTTTCTCTACTCTGATAGAGTAGTTTACCACTAGTTTCGCTAGTTTTTCATTATAATCGTCAAACATATTATAACCTTCTACTCGCTACTGTTTGTTATACTAATATAAATCTTACAGAATAATACGTGTTAGTATCTTATACTGAATTTTATTTTATTAAAGATAAAGGCAAATATATTTAATATGTTATAATCAATATACACTTAAGGTGGTGATACTTATGCCAAAAATATCAAAAGCAGAACAGCAATTCATCCGTTCCTTGGCTAAGAAATATACTATGAAACTTACAGTTTCTCCATTCAATGAAGGGTTACAAATTTATTCGGATACATATAATTCATTATATATCCGTTCAGCAAGATGGAAGTATTGTTTAAAATGTGGAGAAATTGAATCGACTGAAGAAATGTTAGATGAGCAAGAATTAAAGAAGATGGGAGTTTCTGGTCAGAAAAAAGCTCAAGAAAGAGTTCATGAATGTACAATGGGTGTCAATCACTTTCCTGTACTTATTACCACCTCTTGGTACAAATTAAAGGAATTCTTTATGACCGACAAATATGTTAAATCGCTTGAGAAAGCTGGAGTCAAGGATATTCCTATTCAGAAGCCAATTATTGAAGCGGTTCCTGTAACGAATAAAATAGTTAAAATACCAGAAAAAGTTAAGCATGATGGCAAAACTTAATTTTACAATTTTGTATTTAATGACTATTCGTACATATTTTGGTTAAAGTTAATAAATACCTAAAGTTCTCTGATTTATATGGCATTTTCAGACAAGAAGAAGTTACTAATTTTCATTAGTGTGATAACATTATGTTTGACCTTATCAATAACAAATCAAAGCACGATAGCGAGTATGACTCAAGTTTCTAATCTTAGAGTTTCTTTAACAGATTCTTTTCCCATCCTCATAAACTCTAATGATAGTTTCGAAATTTTAGGGTTTTCAGGTAACGGTTCTTCATCCAGCCCTTATATCATTGAAAACTTGCGAATTTTAGCTACAAATCCATTAGGTGTAGCTATTATAGTGGGCAATACAGATGTTTATTTTGTCATTCAAAATTGTGAGATAGTTTCCGATTATATAGGAATCTTTGTTCAACCCACAGTGGCAACTGGAACCGCTAAAATCATCAATAACACTCTAACATGCAGTAGCAAATCCGGAGGAGGTATTTCAGTAGGGTCAGATCAAACTTTGATCGAAAACAATACCATTTCTGGATTTATGCAAGGTATTCACATCAATGAAGCTGATGATATGATCATCAAAGGTAATGCTATCTTATTAAGTCATTATCAAGGGATTAACATCCGTTATTCCAGTTTCAACACTATAACTGACAATGAAATTCGCAATAGTAAACAGCATGGACTCGCTATTGTTGGAGATTCATGTATCTACAATATAATTTACAATAACCTCTTTGTAAATAACTCAAACACACCAACTTATGAAATTGACAACGTCATCACGGGTGAAACAAATAGTCAAGGATACGATGGAGGAAGTAACAATCAATGGTTTGATTCAATGCAACAAATAGGCAACATGTGGAGCGACTACGATGGTAAGGAGGCATATAAGATAGATGGAGATGCTGGTTCTTCTGACCTATATCCACTAAAATACGATACATATACTTCAGAAAGTAATTACACATCAATAATTGGCTTGGTTGCTTTTATTGGTTTAGTTGCATTTATTGCTCAAAGAAGAAAATAGAAGGAATCTTATAATTTCAACTTCTTTCCTAATTCCTCATCAGAAGGTTCTATCAGCATCGAGTCATCTGAGAAAACTATAGCAGGTACTTTCCATTTACCATTATTCAAAGATGCTGCTTTTTCCTTTGCTTCCTCATCAAAGTCTATATCAATCCATTTGTCGGGGATGTTCTTTTCATCTAAAAATTTCTTAGATCGAACACAATCCCCACACCATTCAGTACCATTAATCACTTCTAGTTAGTTATGATTTTTAGCAGACATATCCCTGTTTAAAGATTATTAACCGATAGGCATTCATGGACAAGTAATTACTTTTTTATATGCCTCTTATCACGCTCATTTAACGCTTAAAACATTTATTGGAGAGGTTCTTCAGTGTCTGAAAATATAATAAAAGCCCAAGAGTTGGAAGAAGTTCCTTTTGAGAAAATTCGTTCAATTCAAGGAGAAATGATAATTGCTGGATCCTACCCCAGTTATCTTGTAGATGAATCCAAAATAAGCGGTGGTAAAGCTGAATGGTTATTCTTCCCTAATAATGAGAGAGAGATATCTACTATTATTAAGAAGATGAAAGAAGAGAATCAAAAGATCACTATTTCAGCTGCTCGAACCGGGATTGTCGGAAGTGCGGTCCCATTTGGTGGAGCCGTCATAGCTTTAGAAAAGATGGATAAAATAATTGGTATAGGTTTAGATGAGGATGAAAAAAGATGGTTTGTTCGTGTTCAACCTGCTATCTCTTTGAGTGAAATTAACGAGTTTTTAAAAGCTAAGAAGTTTATAATAAGCCAAAGCATTCCAACAGAAAAAAACTACGTTCAGCAATTCGGAGAGGATTGTGTCTACTATTATCCAGTTGATCCAACAGAGATGACAGCATCTATTGGAGGAACAATAGGAGCTAATGCTTCAGGAGCCCGTACTTTCAAATATGGCGCAACAAGAGAGTGGACTAAGCGAATAAGAATTATTTTATCAACAGGAGAAGTTTTGGACATTCCACGTGGAAAATATAAAGCAAAAGATGGAAAGTTCATCATACAATCTGATGGGAAGGATCATATTATCGAAATTCCTAACTACCAAATGCCTAAAGCCAAGAATGCTGCGGGTTTATTCACAGAACCAAATATGGACTTAATTGACCTCTTTATTGGGTCTGAAGGGATTTTTGGTGTCATTACTGAAGCTGACATTTGGATAATGGAATATAATCCTCACATGGCCAATGTTGCCTTTTTTGTTAAGGAAAAAGATGCAATCAATTTTGTTCAGAAAATTAGAACCAGTGAAAAACTCAAACCAGATTTCATTGAATATTTTGATAATAATGCCTTAACACTTCTAAGAAACAAACAAAAAGAAGATCCTAAGTTTGTTAATATGCCTCCAATTAGTGAGGATTTTCAAACCGCAATTTCTTTTGACATTTTCTACTCTGAAGAATTGTTAGCTGAATATTTTGAAGAGATTGAACGAATCTTGGAGGAGAGTAACTCATCCTTAGAAGATACTTGGAGTGCTTATGAAGAACGAGAAATTGATCGATTTAAACATTTCAGACACGCTGTACCAGAAATTGTAAATAACATAATTGCAGAAAGGAAGAAACAATATCCTGCTATTCACAAACTTGGTACGGATATGTCAGTTGAAGATCAGCATTTAGCAGACATGATGGAATTTTACCATTCTACACTTGCAGAAGCAGGTTTGGAATATGTTGTATGGGGTCATATCGGTGACAATCACGTCCACGTCAATATCCTTCCAAGGAACATGGACGACCTTGATTTAGGTAAGCAGCTTTACAAGAAATTCGCCAAGAAAGCTGTTGAATTTGGTGGTTCTGTTTCAGCTGAACATGGTATTGGTAAAATCAAACATGAATACTTAGAGATCATGTATGGTAGTGCTGGTATTAATCAAATGCGCGCTGTCAAGAACATCTTAGATCCAGACAATGTTTTCAATGCCGGAAATATTTTTGTGGAGGAGAAATCATAATGAAAATCGTTGTTTTAGCTAAACAAGTTCCAGAAGCAGACAAAGTTGCTGTTGATCCTGAGACTGGAACCTTAATTCGTGAAGGAGTAACAGCTATACTCAATCCTTACTGTGAGTATGCTTTAGATCAAGCTGCCAAACTTAAAGTGAACTATCCTGAATTAGAAATAGAAGTTATTGCCATTAGCATGGGTCCACCTCAAGCTAAAATGGCATTGCTCAGATGTTTAGAGTTAGGTGCTGATAAAGGTTACTTACTCTCTGATCGCAAGTTTGCAGGTTCAGATGTATGGGCAACTTCTACAGCTATAAAAGAAGGAGTAGCCAAACTTGTACCGGATTTTGATCTAATTTTAGCTGGAAAACAAGCTATTGATGGTGATACTGCTCAAGTTCCTGCCGAGATTGCAGAACAACTTGGTATTCCTCAAATTACTTATGGTGTTGATGTCAAAATTAACAATAAACGTGTCGAGGTCAAAAGAGAAGTTGACACAGGATATCAAGTACTTTCTGCGAGAATGCCTGCACTAGTTACTATGAGTAAAGGGAATAATATTCGAAGAATTCCTTCTATGAAACAGGTATTATATGCTAGATATAAACCTTTAGAAGTTTTTAGCGCAGATGATTTGAACATTGATGAAGCAAAGATTGGGTTAAGTGCATCGCCTACCCAAGTTGATAAAATTTTTGCCCCACCTTCAAAGACTGGTGGAGAGATAGTTGAAGGCAGCGATCCAAAAGTAGCTGCAAAGAAACTGTTCGACTATCTAAAAATGAACGGTTTTTTGAGGATGTGATAAAATGTTAGAAGTAGATAAAGATGCATGTATTGGATGTAAAATCTGTGAAAGAGTATGTCCCTTTGTCGCAATTGTAGTTGATCCAGAAACAAAGAAAGCTGTGGTGTTAGACGGTTGTACTCTCTGTGGTACCTGTGTTAATGCTTGTCCAGAAAATGCTTTAAGTATCGAGCGAAAGGCCATTTCTGAAGAAGAAATTGCAAAATTCAAGAATGTCTTTATTTGGGCAGAGTGGGAACGTAAAGGTGGAGAAGTTAAAATCAAAAGTGTTACTCTTGAACTTCTAGCGAAAGGAAGAGAACTTGCTGATAAATTGGGAGAATCTTTAGCTGTAGTATTACCAGGAAATAAAGTAAAACACCTTGTTCCAGAACTATTTCATCATGGCGCAGATATCGTATATCTGTGCGAACATGAATTATTAGATAATTACTCAACTGATGGTTTTACTAGTGTTATTGCTAGTGTAATATCAACTGAAAAACCATCTATAGTTCTTTACGGAGCTACCCCAAATGGTAGAGATCTTGCACCACGTATTGCAGGTCGTCTTGCTTTAGGTTTAACAGCCGATTGTACTGGCTTAGATATCAACAGTTCTAGGCAGTTAGTTCAAACTCGTCCTGCTTTTGGTGGAAATATTATGGCATCTATCCTTTCACCATATACAAGACCACAAATGTCCACTGTACGACCTGGAGTCTTCACCAAACCAAAGCCCGATACAACTAAAAAAGGTGTAATTAAGGAAGTTGAAGTAAACCTCAAACCAATTAGTATTAGAACTAAAATTATCGAAGAAATACTATCTGAAGATGAAGGAATTAACATCGAAGAAGCTACTATATTGGTTTCAGCTGGAAGGGGAATTGGTAGTAAAGAAAATCTTGAAATGATACAGGAGATGGCCAAATTAATTAACGGAACCGTTTCGGGTTCAAGGGCACTAGTAGATCTTGGATGGATTCCTCATCCACAGCAAGTAGGACAGTCAGGAAAAACAGTTGCTCCAACCTTGTACTTTGCTCTTGGTATTTCTGGTGCTATTCAACATCTGGTAGGCATGTCTTCTTCAGATACTGTTGTAGCGATAAACAAAGATCCAGAAGCAACTATCTTCGATGTAGCGGATTTTGGAATAGTAGGAGATATGCTTGAGATTATCCCTGAGTTCATACAATTAGTTAAAGAAGAGAAGAAAAAACAAGCTAAATAGTTTATTGGATACTCCCAAAGAATCTATCAGATTTTTTGTGGAGTTTTTTCATATCCCCATTTTTTTATTGTTTTATACCAATGAGTATCAATCTTACGTTTATCTTCTAATGATAGGTCGTAATTGCTAGGTTTGTATCCTGCAACTGTATCGAGATATTGAAGAATCTTATCTTCTGCTGCTTCAAAATTACTGAGAGATAGTGTAGAATATATTTTCTTCAGTTCTTCAATTGGATTTTGTGCAAGATCTTCGAATTTCACATCAATGTAATTACCTTCAGGTATCAGTTTTATCTCTTCATAGAATTTATCATACATCTCAACAAAATTGTCTAAAACAAGTTGATAAAGATCATATGTAGGTCTTTGAAGGGCATAAATCTCTGCATTATGTTTGTGTAACTTCAAAGTAGAATAAAATACATCATATGGATTTCTGTATATATGAATAAATTTCGAGTTGGGAAAAATGTCTAGCATCAATTTGATTCTACAAGTATCTAAAGGGTTCTTTAATACTAGTTGCTTTCCTTTAGATTTTATTGTGAGGGTCTTGATTAAGAAAACAAATTGTTTTTTCCATTCTTTGATTTTGCGCTTAGAAACTGTATCAAAAGTTGTAAATCTTCTATAATAATCAAATTTTTCGGGAAATACAATTCCTAAAATTGGAGTGTGTGAGCATAAAACCATTAAAGCAAATTCATGTTCGTGTGGCATTTCAGGAAACATCTCCACATTATCTGTTGGTCTTCTTTTAGGGGTAAAGGGTCTCATAATCCTATGAAGTACTTTTGATTGTCCTAGAATCAAATGAGGAAAAGCTGTTTCAGTTAGAGTAAGGAAATCAAATTGAGGATCTAGTGCCAACATCTTATGAAGATGAGTTGTTCCCGTTCGCCAATGACCGACAATAAAAATTGGGTCGTTAAAAATTTGAGTGTTTTTGATTCGTTTTCTATCTTTAAATCGTTCAAAAAGAACAAAAGGATATAATAAGAAATTGATAAAAGTTATTCCCATAACCTTAGGTACGTGTTTTAAACGGATACTAAAACCGTTGAAGAACAACACTCTAAGCCATTTGAAAAAACTATACCCTATCATTATTCAACACTATTTAAATATCACACACTCATTAATAAAAATTTTATTGCAACCCTTTGAATTATATCTCTTTTTTATTACAACAAAGGTTATATTTCTGGAATGCACAAATGTTTACTTACAAATTAAGAGAAAAAAAGTGAACTTCTATGAAAAAAGTAAAAGCAAATTTATTTGCAATCACAGGGATTATATTACTTCTAGTTTCTTTGAATTCTAATATGGTTAGTGGCCAAGATTATGAATATCCTAGTGAATTTGATGTAGGTGCAACATATGATTGGGAAGTTAAGGAATTAATTGTAAGCGGAACAATCTCTACACCATATTTAGATTTCGGAAGCGAATTACTGAAACAAGGAGATATTATCGCTGTAAAATTACTTCAAAGCGTAAATAATGTAACAAATGGTACTCCAGCAGAGCTTCAGAATCCTAGCAACATATGGGCAGAATTTTATCTTAATGGTGAATTTCAAACTAACGAAACGGACGATATAGGATTATTTGAGCTAGATTGGCTAGATTTTGCAGGTATTTCTACAGATTACTTTTTTATGCAACCAATAAACTATGAAAACTTGACTGGTACCTATAACTACTTCGAAATCTTAAACAATGATTTTCCACAGATAAATGAAAAATCAACGATAGAGTATGAAACTTACGAAGTGTATAGTTTCATAAAAACTAACATAATACAAACATCAAAGTTAACATCTAAATCATGGACACTGAAGATGGAACTTAATGTGGAAGAAAAGCTCGAAGATCTTGAAGAACCGTGGGAAAAAACACTAACTCAGACTAAAGAGAATATTGAAATCAGGTTCAATGTAGAAACTGGATTATTATCTTATATAAAATACGATTATACAGAACATTATGAAAGAGAAATTGATGGATCTATAGATATAGATGATGATATAGTTTACTTACATATTGAAAGTACAAGTGTTCCAGTAGGTGTACCATTTAATTGGGCTTTTGCATTTCTAGGTATAATTGTAGTAAGTTTAGTTGTTTACAGAAAGAGAAAGGACTAATTCTTTCTTTTCAATCATTTTTTTAAGGTAGAAATCTACTTGTTATTTGTGATCAACTGTGATTAGAAGTAAGATGGCTATAAGCTCAAAAGATTATTACTCTTGTGAGCTTACAAAGAAATTACCTGTAAGAGTTTCAGTTCTTGCACTAAATGGTTCAGAAGGGCTAGGTTTTTACGAGGCTTTGGATAACAAACAAGATAGTATAGACAAATACGTTCAATTTATGCGTAAATCACCTCAAATTGAAGACATCAAAGTTACTCATAGAAGCGAAAAACGGTTATGGACAAGAGTAGTTCATAAACTAGATTATCCCTCAATCCATGATACTATACTTGAAAGCGGGAGTATGACTATATTACCAATTATTATAGAAAATGGCGTTCAATACCATACTATTCTATCTCCAACCCCCCAAGCTTTTCGGGAGTTACTAGAAAAACTACAGACCAGATTTTCAACAATTCAGTTGAGAGCTCTTTCCTCAAAACCTACTGAAACAATTCAAGATTTGCTGACAGATAAGCAATATGAGGCAATAGAGTTAGCTTTCAAGAAAGGATATTATGAGGTACCAAGAAAGTGCACTTTAGAGGAATTATCTTCAGTTCTTGGAATTAAACGAGTAGCTATGCAAGAGAGGATTCGAAGAGCGGAGTTAAGGATTATGAGAGAGTATGCAAGTTCAAAGTTCTTCTATTGAAGACTTAGGGAGCACTTCCCTTTTCCTTCTTGCGCCTATTATTGGTAGAATCAATCCCACCAGGGCAACTATTGCTAAACCTATCCATTGAATAGTATTTGGGAGTTCTCCTAGAAAAATAACTGCTAAAACTGTTATCTGAAAGAGCATTGTATTATTAATAATAGATATTTCAAGAGCTTTGAGCTTCTGCATAACATAATTCCAAAGCGTAAATGCAAGAGCAGTATTTACCACACTAAGCCACAAAATATACCCAATAGAGGTTAATGAGAACGGGGGAATGGTTTCCACCACTAAACCTGTGATTAACAACACAATAGAACCTATAAACATGCTAATTGAAGTAATTACAAGGGTACTAACTTCTTTAGTTAGGTTAATAGATCTCCCAATAATGGCAGAAAAAGCATTTGCAAGAACACCTACAATCACAATTATTAAACCGATGATTTTCCAAGTCGAAGAAATGATTTGTTTATCGGGAAGAAAGAAAGAGCTAGTTCCAGATACAATTACGAACTGATTTGCAGTTAGCTCTGGATTGAGCAAAAAATAGAGTAAAGCACCGCCTATTGCCAATAAAACCAATAATAATTGAGTCACACTGGTTTTTTCCTTTAAAACAACATTAGCAAAAATGAGTACAAGAATAGGAGAAAAACTCAGCAAAAGACTCACTGTAATAGCATTCAGATAAAGTAAGCCTAGAAATTGTGCCCCTTGAGTAAGTGTATAGAAAATCAACCCATAGGATAGTAGTTTCAACCACCATTTCTTCGATAAACCGCGTAGTTCTTTCCTATATTTTGGATGAACTATAACATATACTAGTAAAATGGAGGCAGCAATAACATATCTCATACCAGCAAAGATTAAGGGAGGTAGTTCATTCATTCCGAACTTTATAATGGGCCATGATGATGACCACAAAATTGTTACAAAGAATGCAAGCAAGACAGCGAAAGAATGTTTGCTAGTTAGGTTCTGGAGTTTACTCATCATACTTCGCCATTAATCTAAATATAATTTATCATCTAGAGATAATTAAGATTTATGCGACATAAGACGGATTTTATTAATAAAGTAGAATTGTTTGAGAAATTCAAAGACCCCGGTTCTGAAAAAAATCTTTGTTTTGTATTTGTTATTTTGCAGGGGAGAAAATGTAATCATATTCGATAGAAGGGTGAAACTCCATCTCGAAAATCTCGTCTTCTTCCACTTTTTTATCGTTTATAATTCGAATAATAAACAATACTATTGAAATGAGTTGACAGACAATCATTAGAGTTAGGAGTGAAGTCTTTATCATCAAACTCAATGCAGCGCTATTAACAAATACAAAATACAAAGAAATAGGGAAATAAAAGATGGATACAATGATAACAGGTATGCCTAACAGAGAATAAATGAGCTCACTCCAAGTATATGTAATTTTGGATCCTTTTTCAGAAGTAGTAAACATTATAATTCTATAGAATACGTAGGAGAACAATATTATAGAAACAAATGTAATTGCGAGAAATCGCACCAGTCCAGTACTGAAAAAAAGAGCAATTAAAGCAAACCCAACTAAGAGGATTGCAGAAAACAATCTTTTGATTCTCATTTTAATCTTTCTTAGAAAGATAGACATACAGAGGAGATTGTATACACACTTATATAGAATATCATAACTAATTTTCCAGAAAACTTTTACGATTTTTCAAAAAATAGGAAATTTACCAACTTTATAGTTAGAAAAAAATCTAACTGTGTGAAACATGCACTTATTAATGTATCGGGCCTTCTAGCCAAAGAAAACCAAAATAATAATAAATGCCTTAAGGGTCAGTCTCATAACGTGAGAAAAGAGTCACGCATAAAAAGAATATAAAGGCGAGCTTAGATGAAAAAAAAAGCAGTATATATTTCGATATTTATCTTAGCAAATCTTCTTGTAATGAGTGGATTTAATTCCACTGTCCAAGTTAACGGTGCAACATCTATCGCCAACCTAGTCTTTAAGACAAACGGTGGTGGTGTCAGACCAGATTATGGTCTATTTATTGCACAGTATTTACGTGACATTGGTATAGAAGTTGAAGTTAAGATTGAAGAGTGGTCAGTATTCGTAGGAACACTGATCCTGACACACGACTACGATTTAGGTATGGTCAGTCTTTCCGGTGGTGGAGCGTCTCCTGACATGAGAGACATCTACACAGAGCATGGGTCGCTAAATTGTTACCAATTAGGTCCTGATATACCATATTGTAATGAAAGTGAAATTATGCAAGATGAAGGTGTAACAATCACCGATCTTGAAGCAAGACAACAGCATTACTATGACTGGCAGCAACTTATGATGGATAAAATTGTTCCAATTTTGCCACTTTATGCCCCCAGATCTTATGTAGGAACCTGGGCTAATACAGAAGGTTATGAAGGAAGATGGGGAATAGTAGATTCCTTACCATACATGTCATATGATGGTTATCATGATGGTCAAGTATCTTTAGACGAATTCAACCTAGCAGACGCAAATTGGAGAGAATTAAACCCATTGTTCTCTGATGATACATCAAGTTCATTTGTCTTCAACCTCATGGCTGAAAATATCCTAACATACAGTCCAGACCTTGCACCTCTAAAAACTGGTCTAGTCGAAGACTGGGAACAAATTGATGAATTCCACTTCAAATTAACCTTAAGAGATGACATCTATTGGAACCCATCATATAATGTGACACTAAGAACAATTAGTTCCGATCCATTAAGTGCTATCCCAACAGGAGAACTTATGACCGGATTACGAACAGGTGAATACAGTGATGGTACCAACCAACAAGTAACTGCTAAAGATGCAGT
>CAZPXJ010000048.1:0-19433 GCA_964590855.1 uncultured archaeon | reverse complement strand
AAAAGGTTGAATACCATAGTTTTGTAAAAAATGTTATGGAAAGAGAAAAAACAAAAAATCCTAGATTTACTGAAGAAGAAGTAAATAGGATTATAAACAGAAAGAAAAGAGTTGATGAATACAAAATTAAGAAGAAAAAAGCTAGATCAAATAGCTGCTTCTAAATCTGGCCCAAGTTATGGTTTTGATATCAAGAAAGCGGGTGATGGTACTGCCGTACTTATTGGTTTTCCTTCAACAGGCAAATCTACACTACTTACTAAAATTACTAGCAAGGCGTCAAAAATAGGTCATTATGCATTTACTACAACTACTGCAGTTCCTGGAATATTGAATCATAGAGGAGCACAAATTCAGATAATCGACCTACCAGGGATAATTGAAGAAGCGAGTAAAGGTAAAGGAAGAGGACGAGAAGTCTTAGCAGTAGCTCGAAGTTCAGACCTCCTAATACTTATGTTGGAGAAAGAAAATCCTCTGGATCAATACGAAAAAATACTTGAAGAATTGGGAAAAGTAGCAATTCGTCCCGGAAAGACTAAACCTAACATTCTAATAACTAAGAAAGAGAGAGGAGGGATAGCTCTTTCTACACTTTTCAAACTAACACATATGAGTGAAACAACCTTCAAATCTATTCTTAGAGAGTATAAAATTTCGAATGCTGCAGTAACAGTTAGATGCGATCCTACCATTGATGAATTAATTGATGTTCTCGAAGGCAACAGAGTTTATCCTAAACTTTTGGTCGTGGTTAATAAAATAGACCTGATTTCAGCTAGAAAACTCAATTCACTGAAAAAGAAACTTCCTGAGGCAGTTTTTATTAGTGCTCTAGAAGAGGAAAATTTAGCAATTTTGAAAGATAGGATTATTGATGATTTAGAATTAATTCAAGTTTATTTGAAGAAACAAAGGACAAAAACAGATTATGATGAACCACTGATTGTCAAGAAAAATTCAACAATTGAGGATATCTGTAATAAAATACATAGAAAATTCAAAGAACAATTTAGATATGCTGTGGTTTCAGGTTCAAGTGCAAAGCACACATACCAGCGCGTAGGATTAGATCATGTTATTCGTGAGGGAGATGTCATTACCATTATAATCAAACATAAGCAGTTTTAGTAGACAACAAGATCAATTTTTGTAAGCAATCTTTCCTCCAACTATAGTATACTTTACTTCTACGTCATGGAAATCTTCCAGATCCAGCACATCTAGATTATGGCTTAAAATAACCAAATCAGCTAGTTTTCCTTCTTCAACTGTACCCTTAAGATTTTCTTCTTGTGAAACAATTGCTGGATAGAGTGTAAAACATTTAATAGCTTCTTCGAGAGATAATCTTAGTTTTTCATTTGGGTGAAAGATAGCACCCTTGATTCCATATAATGGACCTAAAGGCATTCCATCACTTCCGAATACAACAAGAAGATCATTATCTAATACCCATCGAAATGGATTATTAATCATTGTTCGTTCAAAGCCCACTCTTTGCTCATACATTCCATTAACACCAATCATCCCCCACCTCCAAACAAAATTGGGTTGCATGGAATAGACTAATCCATATTCCTTTGACCTTTCGATGTCTTCTAAAAGTAGCAATTCTGCATGTTCAATTCTATGCATGGCCCTTCTACATTCTTCAGGGTCGATGTTTTTCATTATTGCAGTGATCAGGTTGGAGATTGCTTTATCACCTATAGCATGTGCTGCGATTTGTAGATTAGCTTTATGCACTTTACTTACCATTTCATCTAATCTCTGTTCATCATACAAAGCAAAACCTTTCTCTCCTTCCATGTCTGAATAATCTTCATACAAATAAGCGGTTCTAGAACTCATCGCACCATCTGTCATAAGTTTCACTGCTCCTATCTTGAACCATTTATCACCAAAGTTTCTTTTCAATCCTAGTTTTATTGCTTCATCGATCATATCTTCGTAGATTATCCCATACACTCTGATTCGTAGTTCATTTCTAGATACCAGATGTTTGTATGCGGGTAAATTTTCAAATGTTATGTTATCGTGAACAGAAGTTATCCCTAAACTCAAACATTCATCCATTCCAAAATTCAAACCTTTAATAAAATCATCAAAATTTGGTCGTATTTCTTTCGTTCCTGAAAGATCTATATCTCTTAAAGTTCCTATAGGGTTTCCTTCAGCATCCAAATCAACTCCCTTTTGACTTAAATTAAGTCCTAATCGTTGAAAACCAAGTTTATTCACAGTTTCAAAATGACCAGAAACATGTCTTAGAATAACTGGATTGTCTGGACTTATTGGATCCAAATCTTCAGCTGTTATGTACCGTTGTTCTGGCCAATTACTTTGATCCCATGATCGACCTATTATCCACTCACCAGGGGGTTTAGAACTTACTGTTTTCTTCACTTCTTCAATTGCTTCGTGCAAACTTCTTGTTGAACTTAAATCAAGATATACTTTGTTCATTCCATTCCAAGCTATGTGGGTGTGAGCATCAATAAAACCCGGGATTACTGTTTCATTCTTGAGTTCAATTACTTCAGTTTCAGGACCTATTAACACCCTCATTTCATCACTTTTACCAACCTTCATAATTATATCCTGATATATAGCAATAGCTTCAGCTTTTGGTCGCTTCTTATCAATAGTCCAAATATTAGCATTAAGAATCACAAGATCAGCAAAGAGTTGTACAGACATGAGGATGTGTTGTCGCACACCATTTTAAATTCTACTGTTTTTTAACCAAATTTGAAAAGAAAGCAATATATAGTAGGCTGGGAATTTCCTCAAAGAAGAACATGACGAAAGTAGCTTTGGTATCTACAAGTAATAGATTAGAGGGAACAATTCAAGCTATAGATTTACTTGGAATAAACCCTGTTAAAGGCAAAAAAGTTGTTTTGAAACCAAATTTCAATACTGCAGATCCCCCTCCAGCTTCTACATCTGTCGATACTTTGAGAGCCTTTATTACAAAATTGAAGGATATGGGAGCTAAAAATATTACTCTTGCAGAAAGAAGTGGTCCAGTAAGCACACAAGAGTGTTTTGAACAAAAAGGTATGTTTGAGTTAGCTAAAGAGTTGAAATTCGATCTTGTAAATCTAGCAGAATTACCAGTTGAAGAATTTACTCTTCTAACCCCAGAAAATAGTTATTGGGAAAGAGGTTTTCTTTTCCCGAACATCTATATCAATGCTCAGAGCATAGTAGAAACTTGTTGTCTAAAAACACATCACAGTGGTTACTTCACCATGTCATTAAAAAATGCAACAGGATTAGTACCAAGAACAAATCTGAATGGTAGCTCGTATATGCGAGAATTGCATAGCTCAAAAAACATCAGAAAAATGATTGCAGACATTAACAGTGTATATACTCCAGATCTGCTTCTTATGGATGGTGTATCAGCTTTTGTTGATGGTGGTCCTGATAAGGGAACAAGAAAAGAGCCAAATATAACTTTAGCAGGAACAGATAAAATTGCGATGGATGCTATCGGTGTAGCTATCTTAAGAATGTATGGTACTACCCAAGAGGTTTCTGAAGGCGACATCTTTGAACAAGAACAAATCGCAAGAGCAGTTGAACTAGGATTGGGGATTGCTTCTGCCAAAGAGATAGAAATCATAACTAACTCTGAAGAAGCAAACACTAATGCAGAAAGAATCTATGAAGAATTATTAGTATAGAGCTAATCATATTTTTATATTGGCAGTTATTTTTACTTATGTTGCTTAAAAACTAGGTTCTATATTCGGTCGTGCAGAAAGAATGGTAAGTATTGACACTGATCTTGGTCCTCCAACTGAACAACTATTAAAATTAAAGGATATTTTCAAAGCTCCAGAAACCCGAGAGGTTTTAGCATTTCTACTTTCACAATTTCTAGCTTTCGCCGTTTATATGTCGATACGTCAGTTATTCCCACTCTATCTTTTCGAAATCGAATCATCAAAACTTATTAATTTCTCAAGTTATGAATATATACTTAATGTAGCACCGAACAGCCTCGATGAATTTACACGAAATATCGAAATAGCAGTCCTAACAAAATGGGGGGTTATTGCAACAGCTTATACTTTAGCTGGATTATTTGGAAGAATTCCAAGTGGTTGGTTGATAGAAAAACTGGGTAGACAAGTTATCATTATAGCTTCTTTCATTCTTATGATAGTCTCAGTTGGAAGTTTAGCTCTCACTGATAACACTACAATTTTAGCTTTGCTTTTTGTTATACTTCGTTTAACGAATAATACGTTTGGTTTAGCTAGCAGATCACTTTTATCTGATCTAAAAACAAAGTATAAGGGATTGTATAATTCTCTTATTTCTAGTTCTGGAAGATTGGGATCGCTTATCGGTTCCTTAAGTTTGGGTTTTGTCCTTAATTTCTTTCCGGGATATGTTATGATTCTTTGTGGTTTAGCTTTAGCTGTAATAGGGTTTGGAGCATTTCAGTTGGTATTTGTAAAAGGTAAAGCAGAAACAATGCATTTTATCAGACGAATAGACATCAAAAAAGGCAAGAAAGAAAAACTAAATTTCCAAATATTCAAATCCAAAACTTTCATCTTCTTTACATTAAGTTTTATCATTTTTGGGTTAATATCAGGTATAACTGATCCAATTTTATCTATTTATGGAACAAAGCTAGAACTGTCAGAGAGTACCATTGGGATGGTTTTGGGATTATCTCAGTTGAGTTTTATTTTATTATCCCCATTAATTGGATGGATGCTTTCGAACAAACCTAAAATATCTGATGGATTACTTATTTTATCATCTATTCTTTTGACAATCAACTACTTGTTAATCTATTTAGTTCCAACTAGTGTTGCTGTATATACTATAATCCTCTTTGGAAAAAACTTAGCCCATGCATTATTCTTTCCTGTTGTCTTTACAATACTTACTTATGAACTTCCAAAAGCTCATTTTTCTCTGATATATTCTATCTTAACAACAGGATTTTTTGTAGGGATAACTGGAACAGCTTATCTTTCGACCTATTTGTATAGGATATCAGAAACACTTCCATGGTTATTTGCTTTTATCTCAGCAATTATGCTTGCCGTAACTGTAGTCATATATTCAATTGTAAAAAAATCAGATAACGAACAGAAAGAGTGAAACTATAAACAGAATACCTTTGATTTTGAGGTGTTTAAATAGCTGAGTGAAGGATAATTTATGTGTCAATTGAGATAGAGAATTTATATAAAGAGTATCAGAAAAAGGGAGATAGAGTAGTCGCTCTGGATAATGTATCACTTAATATTAAAGAAGGTGATTTCATTGGACTGTTGGGCCCAAATGGCGCAGGGAAAACCACTCTAACAAAAATATTAACAACTCTTCTCCTCCCTACTTCAGGAGATGCCTATATCAATGATGTATCTATTAAAGATGATAAGCATATCAGAAAGATGGTAGGGGCAGTTTTTGGAGAATCTGGAGGGAGAAGTCTTTATTATCGACTTTCAATTGAAGACAATTTATTGTTTTACAGTACACTTAGTGGACTGAACAAAAACGTTGCAAAAAAGAGAATTTCATCATTATTGAACTACTTTGATTTAGAAGAGAAAAGAAAAACATTGGTTATGAAACTTTCAACTGGGATGAAAGCTAAAGTACTACTTATTCGCGCTCTTATCCCCTTTCCACAAGTCTTGCTATTGGATGAGCCTACATTAGGATTTGATGCAGAAAGTTCCGAAAAAGCTAAAGACCTACTCAATGAATTCAACAGAGAATTTGGTACTACTATCCTTCTTACCAGTCATAATTTTCCCGAAGTTGATGAACTTACATCAAGGTTGATTTTGATTGATGGTGGAAAAGTGATACAAGATTGTCAACCCACTTTATTCAAGAAAACAGCTGTTCAGGAATATGTTCACCTAATTTTCTCATTACCTCCACTTCCTACAAGTGGGTTTGGGATGTCCAAACTTCCTACAGAGGTTTTTAAGAAACTTGTCAGTGATTCTGCAGGTGCAGATATATTATCACTGAAAGAGAAAGATAGTTTCAATTTCGTTTATGAAGCAACTGTCCAACCCAAACAATTTTCACTGAACGAAACTATTTCTAGAATAACTGTCTTAATACTTAGAGCTAGTGGAGAAATCTTCAAAATTGCACCTTATATGCCCAGTTTAAAAGAGTCATTTTTAGCTTTCCTTGCGTTAAATAAACAGGAGGCTCAAGAGGAAAAGGCAAAAAGTATAGATGAAATCTTTACATTTCCAATACAAGAGGAGGATGTTTAGTTATTTCCCAACAACTCATAGATGTTCTTTCATCTTTTAGTTATTCGAAGAAGAGATCTTCATTCTACACCCGAATAGGCATTATCTTTAAGGCTAGAATTAAGATGTCTCTAAGCTACAAAAGCAGCTATTTTATGACCATTTTTCTAAACCTAATTACAATAATTATGTATTTCTTTTTCAGTAAACTCAATCCTGATTTAACGATTTTTGGAATTTCCTCTACCTATTTAGAATTCTGCTTTTTAGGGTTGAGTCTACAAATGATAATAGGGACAGCTTTAGCAACTGTGTGCGGCAGTTTGTATAATGAAATTGTAACGGGAACATGGTCAACACTACTTCTAAATTTTAATTTTCTGGAATACTCAATTGGAAATACTCTAGCGGGAGTATCACTTGCATCAGTTTCAGTAATCATTGCTCTACTACTAGCATTTCTGTTTATGGGATCTTTTTACATCATTTCCTTTCAAGAGATTCTGTTGATATTCGTATTGTTTTTACTAATTTTATTTTCTCACATGGCAATTTCGATGCTTTTTACATCCTTTACAATATACTACCAGAAAAATAGTGGTCTTATCCCCTTGCTTTATCAATTGTCTAAAACTTTTACTGGAGTAGTTTTTCCAATAGCATTACTCAAAGGTTTCCCTCTATTTCTTTCTAGAGCTTTACCCTTGACGTATGGGTTGGAAGCTTTACAGTCGATTGTGTTAAGTGATACTTTAGATTGGCGATTGATACTAACAAACAGTACCATATTATTTGGAATAACAACAATTATTGGGATTGCAGCGTATTTTCTTGTTTCCTTGAGTATTCAAAATTCAAAGAAAAATAACAAGGTGGATTGGTATTAATGTCAACTAAGAAAACAAACAATGTAGTTGATCAGTTCAAGAATTCTGAAAAAACTATAAGTTTTGTAAGTGGGTTTAAAGCAACTTTTAACCGGAATATCAAGATTATTTGGCAGTATAAATTTGCTCTATTGATAGGGTTTGTCAATACCTTTACTGTAGCTAGTTTGTTTTTTTATGTTGCAAAAATCGTACCTAATCAGCTGATAAGTCAAGATGGGTACTCAGTTAGTAGTATACCATTTATCTTTGCGGGGAGTATGTTAGTTGATATTTCTACAAGAATCTTAATGAAATCAATGAATAGTTTTACAAACGAAATAAGGCAAGGTACTTTCGAAACCTTAGCTACTCAGCTTTTTGGTTTGAAAAAATATTTTCTATCAGAAATAACCTTTGAAGTTTTTTATAGCCTGTTTTTCTCTATAATTTATTACATTCCAGTTTTACTTATTTTCCCAATTTTCAGAGGTATTCAGATTGATATCTCTTCAGTGTTTTCACTCTTACTTCTCATTGTTTTTGTATTTTTATTCTTCTTCTCCCTTTCTCTATTGGCAGCAAATATCACAATATTGGTTAAGAGGGGAAGAGAGATTTCTATGGTAATTATAGGATTAATACACTTGCTAAGCGGAAGTCTCTTTCCTCTCTCACTTTTCCCAGAATGGTTGCAAATTATTGCTTATTTCTCTCCGATGACACTTGCGGTTCAAGCTTTTAGATTATGTTTATTTGGAGGTGGAACCGTAGGAGATTTTTCAGTGTGGTTGTCGATTATAGTTTTAGCAGTTTCATCTTTAATCATCTTTCTTCTCTTCAATTTTACATACAAAAAAATTTACAAAAGAATTCGTACAAAGGGGACAGTTCATGAATACTGATCAACAAGAAATGTATTGTTTATTGCAACAAGTGAAGGAAACCATTAGTGATTTCACTGATATCTTTTGCTTGAGTAATAGCTCTACCTACTACGATTATGTTAGCACCATTATTGAGAGCTCTTTGGCTGGTTTCGAGATTTAGACCTCCAGCAACAGCTATTAATGACTCGGGATAGCTCGATTTTATTTCTTTGATAATTTCCCAAGGGTGATCTATATTATTTTCTTGATCAATACCTCTGTGGAAAAGAACAATCTCAGGTATTCTTGATAGAGAATCTAACAATTCCTTGGGTTTATTAACGTTCATACAATCAAGTATTATATCAACTTCTTGCCGCTTTCCCTCTTCCAATGAAGTTTCAATAGTTTCTACAGAAGCTAATCCACTTATTGCTATAGCATTTGCAGATCCTTCAGATGCGATAATAACTTCCAACCAGCCTACATCAAGGGTTTTCATATCTGCTATAACATAAGATTCAGGATGGTATTTCCTTATTTTATCGATAATAGAGACACCAAATTTCTTAATTAAAGGAGTTCCAGCTTCAATGAGAATTTTCTTATTAATGGGTATTTTTGATAAAACGTTCTCTAAATCTTCAATTGAAACAATATCTAGAGCTATTTGCAAAAGAGGAGAATTGTTTAGTTTCATTTCTAGACACTCAATAATTTGGTTTTTACACCTTCCGTTAAGACTCGAGGTTGAGCGACATCTTTAACATAATTTAAGATATATTCTTGATTTCGTTTATCACCATGAACAAGGATAATATCTTGTGCTTTGGTTGCTTGCATTAAATGTTTGATCCCATCAACAGAACTATGTCCAGAATAAGGAAATTTCATTACTTTAGATTTTAGAACTAAGTTCTTCTTTCTCCCTCTACCATCATCTAAGGTTATATCTCTCTCACCATCATAAATCGATCTACCCAGTGTTCCATCAACTTGATATCCAGTAAATCCCACAACATTTTCTTCATTATCACCACAGAGTTCAAGATAGGTATGAACAGGACCGCCTTCAAGCATTCCTGAAGTTGTTACTATGATGGAACCTTCACTGTTTTGAGCTAAATATTTTCTAGCTGCATGTGTTCTTCCAGAAATTGAATTAACTGGAATGAAATTACTCTTTTCAAAGGGTGAATGTAATCCAGCTTCCTTTAACTGTCCTAAGAATCTTTTTGAAACCCAGTTCTCTGAAAGGTAGTGTTCAGTAATCATGTTCATGACATTGATCATTCCATCCATATAAATTGGAACATCATCTAAATCGTTATCAAGAGCTAAGGTGATTAAGGTTTCCTGAGATCTTCCAACTGCAAAAGAAGGTAGAATCATTTTATGTTTTTCAGATGTGATCTGTTTAGCTATTATTTTGAGTCCAACATTGATCTTTGCTCTTTCTGGAACATAACGATCTCCGTTAGTTGATTCTGTTATGAGAACATCTATTTCTTCATCTGGTATTGCGTAGCCATCAAACATAGGTGTTTTTCTGTCATTTATATCAGCTGTGTATAGGATTTGTGTTCCTTCCCAATCTATCAAAATCTGTGCTGCACCCAATACATGTCCTGCATTAATAAAACGAGCAGAAATGCCATCTGCAAGCTTGAATGGTGTATCATAGTTAAGTGTTCGAATTTTTTGATAAACTCTGTCTAAATCTGATTCTCCCCAATGCCTTCTTCCCTCAATCTTTATATGATCCAACCATAATCGGTAAGCAATTTCTTTGGTAGGATGGGTCATATAGTAATTTCCTCTATAACCGTTTCTAGATAGAGAAGGCATATAACCTGAATGATCAATATGAGCATGACTAAGTAAAACAGCATCCAAGGATGAAGCAATGTTATCAACACCTTTTGGAGCAATAGAAAATTGTTTGGGAACAAGCTGTATTCCACAGTCCAACAAAATATTATGATCCTTGTCACTGAGAAGAAAAGCGCTTCTACCAACATAATTTGTAGCACCATAAGCTGTTATGTGTATGTCGTTCATGTCCTTAGTTTCCTGTATCTTAGTTTTTGCGAAAGCAAAAAAGAGTAATAAGTGGATTACTTCATTCTATCTTCGTCATACATCTATCTAAGAACAAGTAAATATATCTTGTCATCTTTAATTTAATTGCATATTTTTTTATATTATAGAATATAGGATATCTTGAGAGTAATGGTACCAGAAAAGGACAAAGACAAGAAAAAAGAGTCTGATTTTCATTCCAATCTTGCACATGCATACAAAGATTTTGATTCAGAATTAGAGAAAAGTCAAGAAAAGGATGAAAAGAAGCGAAAAGAAGTTATTGAAGATGGACTACAAAAAGTAGAAAAGAAATCAGAAAAAGAGTTGGTATCATCTAAAATGATTGTCAACCGGATACTGGATATCAGAAAGAAATCTGGTATTTCACAAACCATTGGAACAACTGGTAAGATTCAAGCTCCTGTTCTATTTGGTAAGGATGAATTCAAACAGAAACTAGTCCAAGAAATCTTAGTTATAGGGACAGAAGAACTGGAATCCATAGGATCAGCAATAACAATTATTAATCTAATAGATTACTTCAGAGAAACAAGACCAAACTGGAAAATCAAAACAGGAGAGATTTTGGAAGTCCTCGGGAAATTAGAGGAGAAAGAAATAATTCCACCTAGAGTTGATATCGGAGAAGATGAAGTACTAGTAAGATTCAAGCCTATCGAGATGTCAAATGACTTACAAGAAGTATTGCAATTAGCCACAGGATTACCTTCCCTATCAGTTGAAAGGGTATCCACACATCTAGGGTGGTCAGTTGAAAGGGCTCAAAGTACTTTGATACTTATGATGAAAATGGATTTAGCAGTTTTAGAAGAAGGTTCAGGAGAATATTACTTCCCTGGAATAATGAGCATGTAAAAGAAGTAAGACAAAAAGCTAAAACATGATTTGAACAGATTCAGAGGGAGTTTACTTCAATTTTATTGCAATTTGCGAAGTATTTATAAGGATTGAAGAATTGATTTATATGGTGAAATCTCACACTCGTTTTGCGAGATTTCACCCTCCCTCCCTCATGTTTTATATTGATAGTCACTGACTATATTTTCCTATACCAGTATTTCTTATTTGATTCCTTCTTCTTTTCGTCCATCTCTGCTAGTACCTTTACTGCATAATTCGCTGCTAGTATTGCTTCTTTTTCACCTTTTACTCCAAATTCATTGGTTACTCTATTAGCATATACTGCACATATTGCACCTGTTCTAGCACCGAAAATTTGCCCGAGTGTGAAGATATGAGATGCTTCCATTTCCATATTTACAACTCCCATCTTCTGCAAATCTGGTACTATATTATCAGTTTTTGATATCTTATAACCATTATAACCTGGTCTTCCTTGACCAAGGTAGAAACTTGAAGATGAAGCAGCTACTCCTAAGTGATACCTATATCCTAACACTTCACATGCTTCTATCAGAGCTAGTACAACTTCAAAGTGTGCCATTGCTGGAAAGTTCTCTGGAACATAATGAATACTTGAACCCTCTAGTTTTACTGCACCAGTATTGATAACTAAGTCACCTATTTCAATACCAGGTTGTAATGCACCACAAGATCCTACTCTTAGGAAAGTGTCACATCCTATGTTCAACAATTCTGTTATTGCTATTTCACAAGCTGGGGTTCCAATTCCTGTTGATGTTACACTTACTGGAACGTCATAAACCTTCCCTGTGTATGAATTGTATTGCCGATGAGCAGCTACCTCTTTATGTGCTTGCCATGTCTCAGCAATTCTCTTAGCTCTTTCAGGATCACCAGGAAGCAGAACAGGTCCTAATAAATCTCCAGGCTTACACTCTATATGATATTGTAAACCATCCTCAAAAACCGGTTTGTCTGCATCTATTTTCTTATCCATAGATTTCAATAATCGTTTAGAAATAAAAGTTTTTCACAAAAAGAGTAGAAATCTAATTTTTTTCTGAAAGAAATTCCTTAGCTCTATCTACAGAGATGTTCTTTTCATCTATCATCTTTTGAGCGATTGCATCTATTTGACTACCTTGAGCTCCAGCTGTTATTGCAATGTTTCTTGCATGTAATAACATATGTCCTGCTTGAATACCTTCAGAAACAAGAGCTCTTAAAGCTGCTAGGTTTTGAGCCAAACCAACAGCTCCCAAAATCTCAGCGAAGTCATTCACATTGGATATTGACATTATCTTAAATGCTAGTTGATAAATTGGATTGACATTAATTGCCCCGCCTAAGATACCAACAAAAACTGGAAGTTCTATTGTTCCAACTAAATCACCATCAGAATTTTTCTCATAGGATGTCAATGATTTGTATGAACCATCTCTTGTTGCAAAGGCGTGTGCGCCTGCTTCTACTGCCCTAGTATCATTTCCTGTTGCGAGTAAAACAGCTGAAATACCATTCATTATTCCTTTATTATGAGTTGTACATCTGAAGATATCATTATTGGCAAAATCATAAGCAAGAAGAATTTTATCAACTACTTCTCCTCCTCCTAATAACTCTTTATCGAAAACAGCTGATGCCTTGATTGTTCTCTTAACAGCATAATTTGAGATGATTTTAAGTAACACTTCCCCTTGAGTTAATTCTTCAATTTTAGGATAAATTTTCTCAAGCATAGTATTTACAGTATTAGCTCCCTGAACATCCTTTACATCGACTATCAAGTGGATAATAAGATAATCTGCTAAATCACCTTTGATTTCTCTCACTTCTATTTCAGTAGCACCACCATTAAGACCTAAAAGAACTTTATTGGTCGAATTAGCCATTGCTAAGAGCTCTTCTTTAGCTGATAGAACATTCTTAGTTGCTTGATCCATATTTTGAACATTTAACACTTGTATTTGACCTATAGCAAATGAACCGGAATATTGAGCTGTAAATCCTCCTTTTGCTCTAGCTATTTTTGCCAAATTACTTGCAGCTGCGACAATAGATGATTCTTCTACAGCCATAGGAACGAGATAATCTTTGCCATTGACAGTAAAGTTGGTAGCTATTCCTAGAGGCAGGCTTACTCTTCCTACAACATTCTCTATCATATACCCTAAGGTCTCATCAGCGATATTTTCTCCCTTCAAGGTTTTAAGATCATCATCTGTTAAATCCAGTAATGAAGCAAGTTTAGATTTTCTCTCCTCAATTGATAAATTGTAAAAATTGGCAATTCTAGAGCTAATTGGCATGAATATAAAATGAAAGAGAAGGTTAAAAAGATTTTTTCAAAAGAGCTAAAGTTCTTCGAGAACTTGTATCTTTTGATCTTTGAATTGTCTCATAATACGAGTAACATAACCAGCAATACTATTTCTCATCTTTTTTGACATGGTACTGCAGACTTCCTCTACAACATGTTTGTTGTTCTCAAATTCTGTGTTTAATTGATCATGGAAATCTCTTACTATTTGTTTTGATAATCTCTTAATTTGACTTGTGCGTATATTACCCATGTTAATCACTATCTGGTGCTTTAAACAATTCATTTTAAATCTTGCTATCAACGGCAAAATAGAAAACTGTTTAGAAGTAGAATTGTTCTGTTGGATAAACTTCTATTCCATTTTTTGTAATAGCAAAAGGTCTTTCTGACATTTCGTGTTTCAGACCACGCATTTTTCTGATGTTTAAGCTTCTAATTGCTACATTATTACGGAATTCGTAATTGAGTACAATTACCCCTTGGCTCATAAATTCTTCAACACCAAACCTACTAACCACACCATCTCTCATTTCACTTGTAAGGATAGTTGTACATTCTAAAGAAGACATAACAGCACTCAATTTTAGTATTTGTCTTCTTATTTGCTGTTCTGAAGCCATAGAAAGAGCTAAAGCGGTTATACTATCAATAACAACTCTTTCAGCTGATGTTTTATCAATAACTTCTACTAGTTGAGTAATTAGTTCATCTACATCAACAGCTGTTTGGTATTTTTCTTCTGAGCCAACTCCTGCTCTTGGACTGAACCCATCTATAATAACTAGTAAATTGTCTTTTTCTATGTCTTTGAGATTCCAACCAAAGTTTAAAGTCTCTTCTCTAACATGATCTGGGTGTTCATCAAAGGAGACAAAAATACCACTTTCTCCTCCAGAAACAATTCCATGATACAGAAATTGCATCCCAAAAGTGGATTTACCAGCACCAGCTGGTCCAGAAACGAGAATTGTCCTCCCTTTAGGGATGCCACCGCCAAGGATTCCATCTAGTCCAATAATACCAGTCTCAATTAATTCCATAAGTTCCCTTCTACGTTATCAAATTAAAGAATTTCGGAAGTGATAGTGACAATACTATCATTCTACCTTCCTTAATTCCCAGCCACCTGGGGATCGAAACATTATTGTTGGCTCTGAGAGACTATCTATATGTAGAATGAGTTCAACATCATGCATTTTTCTAAAATGAGATGAAGCTTGAGTAATTTTGAACTTACCATTAATCAGATGAAGTGTATTTCCTAATGTTGAATATTCTGTAAATTCATTACTCTCATCGATTATGCCTATACGAGCCATTATTCCCCAGTTCATCACTTTGATAATAGGAGTTAGTTTATTTTTAGTTCTCATTTGACCAACACCTATGCAGTATAAAGCAGATTTCAAGTCGATAGGTAGTGAGGATTGATCAACAAAATTTGAGGTTATGTACTCATCTAAATCCTTTGGGCGAGATTTGACTTGTAGTTCTACTTTGTAACTGGATTTAATCTCAGGGAATTTCTTAACAAGTACGTCATAGAGAGAAAGAATTTTGGGTTTTATATCTGAATATCCAGAGAAATATAACCAGCTAAGGTATTCTAAACTCGCTATACAATATCCTCGATTCTTTGTATTTAAAGAGAGATAGAAAGTTTGTTCAAACATTAAGGATGCCTTCCGAAGTTCTTCTAATTGAAGAAACTTAAAACCTAATTGATTGATAAATTCAATATTGTCTAGGTCTAAATCTTTAGCTTTATCAACAGCTGCATCTCCTCCAAGAATGACAGTAAGAAGGATCAGTGCTCGGAGAACATTTACAACATCCGGTCTCTTATATTGATTACACTCCTCTTCAAAAGATGGTGTAAAATAGGAATTCAATCTTTTTATCTGTCCTGAAAGTAGTAAAATTATCATTCTCAGAAAATGAACATTGAGTCCATACTCTTTTGATGCATCACTGTTTTGGAGAAGAATCATCAGTAGTTTGTCCATGTAGACTCTCGCGAGATCGACTTTTTTGTTTTCAATTAAGCAAATACAGGCTAGATATTGTAATCTTCCTAGCAGTAATAGGGATTCGTTATAGATGACATGATCCTCTATCTTATCTACTGCTAATTTCCATTCAATTAAATGATCAGTAATTTCTCTAACTCTTGAAAGAAGCTCTCCTTCTAACTCTTTATACTTACCTAGTTTGAAATCTTTATCTAAAGCTTGAAAATCACTTTGAACCTCTGTTAATAGTTCTTTAAGTTGAAGAGATTCAATAGAAAAACCATCTGTTTTTTCCAAATCTGCTCTACTTATCTGGGAGAGTTTCTCTTCATATTCAGTTTTTATAACAGAGATAGCTGAATCTATGATTTTTCTAATGCGTTTAACGGGATCATAACGGTTGGTACTTTCAACGGAATATCTAATTTCAGCTGTAATTAGTCGATTTTCCAGCTCTTTAAGATATGATTCTCGCGAGGGTTCTTTGTTATCCTCAATGATTAATCTTAGAAAAGCACTATTTGTAAGAGTAGATAAACCCAGTAGCTCAGCAGTTTCTAAGAGTTTCAAATCACTGCTTACAACAGTTGCACTCAGTTTCTCAGCGATAAATATTACTGACAAATCTGGTTTCTGAGGTAAATTAGCAGTTAAATTATGTAATTCTGTAAGGAATTTCTGAAATTTATCTGGATCAACTGGTTCTTCCTTAACATGAGGAAGAATCTCTCGTAATAGGAAAAACCTCATTTCATTCTTTATCAATGTAGGAAGAAATACTTCAAATTTAATAGCCTTAAAGGTTTTAGCTAGCTTTGAGAAGTTGTTAGGTTGAGATTGGAAACCACTTATATAAAAATTAGTGTCTATAACATAACGTGACATTAAACAAAAATACCTAAAGGGCTATTTTTATCTTTTCATGAAGAATTTAAAGATTTTATGTGATTGTAGAGCTCAACTAGGCCATCTTCTAACTTAGTTGAAGGGATAAAGCCTAGAATTTTCTTCGCTTTTTCAATAGAACAATAACTGTCCTTGATATCCCCTTTTCGAGCAGCAACATGAATAGGAGTAAGGTCTTTGCCACTGATTTTAACAACTAATTCAGCTAATTCATTAATAGAAATGACTTTACCTGAACCTATATTGAAAACTTGCTGAGAACCAACATCTTTTTCCAAAACAAGTTTTATTGCGTCTGCAACATCTCGTGTGTGGATGAAATCGCGAGTTTGTTCTCCATCCCCTTCAATTGACGGAGGTAAATCGTTCAAAACGGTTGAAATGAACTTATAGATAACCCCAGCATAGGGATCATTTTCCTTTTGAAGGGTACTATATAAATTGAAAGGACGAACAATGATAGTGTCCAGTTCATATAATTCCGAGTAAAGTAAGGCATATTTCTCAGCAATATATTTGCTCAATCCATATGGTGAAATGGGATTTCGAGGATGATCTTCTGTAATTGGAAGGAAATGTGGATGTCCAATTGTTGCAGCTGAACTTAGGTAAACAAATTTCTTAACCTTGTTATTTTTTGCAAAATCCAGTAATTTTAGAGTACCAAAGATATTTACTTCAGCATCAAAAGAAGGGTCAGCAACTGATTTATTAATACTGATCTGAGCAGCACAATGAATGATGTAATCTATTTCTGGTAATAGTTCATAGATAGAATCATCGCAAATATCTCCTTTAACGTAAATTACATCTGAAGGTGGCTTATATTTACTCTCACTCTCATTATCCAACATACAGATTTTATACTGTTCTTTAAGTGAATGATAGAGAAAATAACCAACCTGACCTAGTCCACCAGTTATGAGGACTGTCCGTTCTTTTGAAGTCATCTATAGTAATAAGAGTAAAACTTTTTAAAAGCCTAACGTTCCTTTGCTCATTAGTCCCACTCATTATTTTATGAGTAAATAATAAAGGTGAACAAATGTCAAAGAAAATTCGAATAGCAATTGCAGGTTTAGGTAATTGTGCTTCAGCTCTAGTTCAAGGATTAGAGTATTATAAAAATGCAGATGAAAATGACTTCATTCCAGGAGTCATGCATGTCAAATTTGGTGAATATCACATATCAGATTTGGAAATAGCAACTGTTTTTGAAGTTAACACGAGAAAGATTGGAAAAGACATATCTGAAGCAATTTGGCAAGAACCAAATGTTTGCAAGAAATTTTCAAATGTCCCTAATAAAGGAATTGAGGTTCTTCCAGGTCCAATAAGTGACGGTGTGGCACCTCACATGAAAGAACCTTTTCACTGCTATGATGAGACTTCATTAAAAGCTGTTAATGTGGCTGAAGTTCTTAAAGAAAAAGATGTTGATGTTTTGATCAATTTTCTTCCTGTAGGAAGTGAGAACGCATCTAAAATTTATGCTCAGGCTGCATTAGATTCTAATGTCGCATTTGCTAATGGAATTCCAGCATTTCTTGCTTCTAATGAAGAATGGGGGCAGAAGTTTACCGATAAGAAAGTGCCTATTGCAGGAGATGATATCAAGTCACAACTTGGTGCAACCATCTTGCATAGAATGCTTGTTTCTCTAGCCCATGATAGGGGGATAAAGATGGATGAAACCTTTCAACTGAACATTGGAGGTAACACTGATTTTGAGAACATGAAAAAAGAATATAGATTAACCACCAAAAGAGTATCTAAAACTGAAGCTGTAACTAGCATGATACCATACGAAGTACCCACTAGAATCGGTCCATCAGATTATGTTCCTTTCCTAAAAGATGAAAAGATCTGCTATCTTTGGTTAAAAGGTAAGAATTTTGGAGAACAACCTCTAACTGTCCAGCTGAAATTATCAGTTCAAGACTCTCCTAACAGCGCTGGTGTAATGATAGACGTCGTTCGTTCATTAAAAATAGCTCAAGATAGAAACATTGGTGGGCCTTTGATAGGGGTTTCTAGTTATTTCTTCAAACATCCTCCAAAGCAGATACATGACTCAGAAGCAAAAGAGTTGGTTGAGAAGTTTATCAGAGGAGAGATTACAAACTAGGTGATATCATGAAAGAAGACATAATAAAAATCGCGATTGCTGGTGTAGGAAATGTAGCATCAGGTTTACTTCAAGGGATAACTTATATGCAAGTTTTTGAGAAAGAGAAGATAAAACTTCTTCACCCAAAGATAAGCAGTTTTGAAGTAAAAAACATCAGAGTTGTTGCAGCTTTCGATGTAGATGAAGATAAAGTAGGCAAGGACATATCAGAAGCAATCTTTGCTACAATAAATAGCACACCACAATTTGTAGAAGTCGATAACACAGAAGTCAAAGTTTCCAAAGGTCCATTAAAAGATGGTTTAACAGGGTATCTTCAAGAGGTTATCAAAGTATCAAATGTTCCTGAAGCTAATGTTGGAGAAATATTAAGAGAATCAAATGCTGAAATGCTTATTTGTGCTTTACCAACAGGTGCAGAAGAAGCAGTGAAGACTTATGCTCAAGCTGCTTTGGAAGCAGAAGTTGCCTTTATAAATTGTACTCCCACCTTGATTGCCAGTAATCCTGAATGGGGCAGGAAATTCAAAAAAGCAAATGTATGTCTAATCGGAGATGATCTTCAATCTCTAGCTGGAGGAACAGTAATCCACAAAGGATTTCTAGATGTTCTGAGAGAACAGGGAGTCAAGATTTGTGATACTTATCAGTTAGATGTTGCTGGAGGGCTTGAAACTCTCAATACTCTAGATGATGACCGAAAACAATACAAGAGAGAAGTAAAGGAGAGAACTATCAGAGAATCTTTTGGAAATGATATAAACTTAGCTAGTGGAACTTCTGATTATCTCGAATTTCTAGGGAACAGAAGAATCGGGCATTTCTGGATATTGGGAGAAGGATTTATGGGAATGCCAGTCAAGATCGACATTCGATTAGAAACTTTGGATGGCCCAAATGCTGCAGCAACACTGGTTGATGTGATACGTGCAACCAAACTTGCAATTAACAGAGCTGGTAGTGGTCCAATTAGCTCAATATGTGCTTATGGTTTTAAAGCTCCTCCTGTTACAACAGCAAGACATACAGCACATCAATGGTTCAATGAATATCTAGAAGGTATACGAACAGAATAACTCACCTTCTTTTTCTA